>CAYZNB010000125.1:0-8599 GCA_964478535.1 uncultured Thermotogaceae bacterium | reverse complement strand
CCTCAAGAGGGGAATTAATTAAAAATGCTTGTTTTAGCGTTATTCCTGATCAACTGTTTGCTGACCTACATTGTTGCCAGTGCTGTAACGCCGTGCAGAAAACGCGTGGCTGTTACACTACATTTAAAAGCGAAAGGCAATGAATCTAAAAATGTATTTCCTATGCAACAATATGATTTTATCATAAATAATTTAGTTTAACAAAAAAAACAAGAAATAGAAACAGTAAAGTTTAGGAAATATATTCTCGACTTATCTTAAAATTTAATTTAATTTATTTATTAAAATAATTTTTTTTCTTAAAATGTTTAAATAGCATTCCTGAAAAAAAGGGTATTAAAATTAATGCTGAAAAAGAAATAATAAGTTTAGAAGAAACTCCATCTGAAAAATTTTGAATGTCTGTAATCTGGCTACCTGCATTAGTGAATAAAATAATCCCTGGCATCATTCCTAAAAAACTTACCCAAAAATAAGTAATTGATTTCATTGGTGTAAAGGAAAAAAAAGAATTTATAATAAATGAGGGCACAATTTCTATCAATCGAAGAATTAAAAGAAGATTCGCTCCATGCTTTTTCGAAATTTCATCTATTTTTTTAAACTGCTTATCAAATCTCTCTTTAAAAAAATCTCTCAAAGCATATCTTGTAAGTAAAAAAACAATTAGTACTCCAAGACTTACTGATAAAGAAGTTAAAACAACTCCTACCCAAAACCCAAATAATGCCCCACCAAGAATAGTTAATACACCACTTCCAGGAATAGATACTATAGCAAAAAATAATCTTACAAAATAAAATATTATGATAGCAAGAAAAAAATATTGATTTTTAAAATTTTTCCATAATTCAAAATTTTTCTGAATCATCTCAGAATTAAAGGATTCACTAAAAAACATAAAATAAAGGATTCCGGAAAATAATAATAAAAAAAATATACTTGAAATAATTTTTCTTTTGTTCAAAATACATCTCCCCTTTTTTCTCACCATATAAACTATTATATCATAATTAATTTTTGGTTCTCTGTAAAATAGTATGGCAAAAAAACTTTTAATTGATTAAATGGAAAATCGGTTAAATAGTTAAAAGTGGCAAGTGACACAATCTTTTTTGTTATAATGCATTGATGGTAAATATGGATGAAATAATTTAGCGAGCAATTGAGAATTTTCGTCAAAAAAACAATTGAGCGAATCTTTTGAACAATAGTCAAACAATTGTTGAGCGATAGTTGAAAGGTAGTTGAACTATAGTTGGGCAGTATTTTGAAATCACTCTTTATAACAATAGTTGAACAATCGCTTAACTATCGTTCCGCCATTGTTCGACTATCGTTCAGTCATTATTTACCAATTAATTATTATAAGCATATGTTTTTAAAGCTTTTCCTATTTATCATTTCCTTTATGTTAAATTTTGCTTTTTTTATACATTTTTATAAAAAAACCTCTCAAAAGAGAGGTTTTTCCAACTTTAAAGGGAGTTCTTATAAAGTAGCTGAATATGGAAACAATTTTTTAGCGTATAAAATTTTTTCTTCATTAGTAAAATTCAACGTATAATCTTCAATAACTTCTATTCCTTCTGGTATTTCTACGTCTAATTTAAACCATTTCTTAAATAGTTCTAAATATCCACTTCTATCAAAAACAGAAGAAACATACATTAATCTTTCATCTTCTGATAAAATAATTGCTGGAAACCCTTTCATATTAGTATCTTCCCAATTACCCCAAACTTTTCCTTTTAATACACTCATTTTTTCCTGCCAAAAATCAGCTTTCAAAATTTTATCTTCTAATTTTATTTTTCCTTCTGATATAGCCCCATAATCTAAAAATTTTATTTTCAGATTATAGAAATCAATTTCCCATTTTTTATTAATATGCGAATTTTTATCTTTAAAGTTAAAAAACGAGTTAATCAAAATTTTGCCTTTAAAATTTTCTATTTTAGCTTTAAATTCATCAGGAATATGTTGAGTAAATGGTATTACTAATACTTTATAATCATCAATTTTACTATTTCTAAAAACAACATTTACATTATGTCCGTTTTTCCTAAAAGCTGAATAAATTTCTATCATTGATTTGATATAATCAAAATCTTTTGAAACATGATTAATAATGTTCATCCACATAGATTCATAATCAAAAAATAATGCAATATCATTATGCTCTGATTTTTTTAACGCTGAAATTTCTGATGAAATATTTTTTACTATTTCTAATCTTTCCGAATCTTCTTCTTTCCCACTATAATTAACTATAGCATTGTGATATTGTTCAGCCCCGTAAGGTAACGCTCTGTATCTAAAGTAAAGTAACTCTTTTGCCCCATGTAAAAAAGCTTGTTTTGTTGCGGGAATAAGCCATTCTGCTGGATAATAAAAATTTCTCAACTGCCAATTAACTCTTCCGGGTTGTTGTTCCATAACTACAAATTCTTTATTTTTTAATGCATAAATCAATTCAAAATTAAATGCACAAACCATAGGATCATAATTATCTTGAGGCATATAATTATCATAAGAAATATAATCATACAATTTAGCATGTTCTAAATAATTTATATCTTTCCAGTTAACCATAAAATTATGTGTTATAGGTGCGTTTGAAAATTTTTTGATTATCTCTATTTGATTTTTAGAAAAATTATTAATAGATTCAGTTGTAAACCTATAATAATCTAAAACATGATGTGGATTTGGAAAAGCATTAGTTTTTTTTGGAGTTTCGACTTGATTAAACTCGTTATAATCTTGAGACCAAAATTTAGTTCCCCATATTTCATTTAATTTTTCTATATTTTCATATTTTGATTTTAAATGAGAGGAAAATTCTTTATCGCAATCTTCACAATAACAAAAAGACGTGTTTTCACAGCCAAATTCATTATCTATTTGCCATGAATGAAGTACAACACTTTTTCCATATCTTATTGCCATTTTTTCAACTATAATATTAATATATTTTTGGTAAATTCCTGAATTATAACAATAATGTCTTCGACTTCCAAAATTTCTAACTTTTCCGTGTTCATCTTTCTGCATTATCTCTGGATGCTTTCTTATAATCCATGCTGGAGGTGTTGCTGAAGGTGTTCCTAAAATAATTTTCATATCTCTTTTTTCAACTTCTTCAAAAACTTTATCGAGAATTGAAAAATCAAATTTCCCCTCTTCTTTTTCTAAAACACTCCACATAAATTCTGCAATTCTTATTATTTTTAAACCGTTTTTTTTCATTATATCAAGATCTTTTTCTATTCTTTCAAATTCCCAATGTTCTGGATAATAACATACTCCCAACATTTTTTTTTGCTCCTTTCTCTATTCTTTAACAGCACCTACTGTCAATCCTTCAATAAAATATCTCTGGAAAACCAAAAACACAACTAAAGGTACAGATGCTGCAATTAATGAAGCCGCAGAAATAATATTCCAATTTGAAATATACTGACCTTTCAACATAACAAGACCTAATGTAACAGGTTTTAAATTATCTGATTGAAGCATAATCAAACCCCACAAATAATCGTTCCATATCCATGTGAACTGTAAAATCCCTAAAGCAGTCATAGCTGGAAGTGTTAGAGGAAGTGCCATCGTTCGATATAACCTAAATGCATTAGCCCCATCAATTTTAGCCGACTCAAAAATACTTCCAGGAATTGTTTTCATAAAATTAGTTAGAAAAAAAGTACAAAAACCAAGTTGAAAAGCCAAGTGAAATAAAATTACTCCTTGAAAAGTATCGTATAACCCCGTATTTAATGAAAATCTATATACAGGAATTAAAAGCATTTGAAAAGGAATAAGCATACCACCAACAAATAACATCAAAATAGCTTTTGAAAATCTGAATTTATAAAAAGAAAGTGCAAAAGCACCCAAACTTGAAACAAATAAAGTTCCAATAACTGAAGGGACTGTTATTATAAATGTATTTCTAAAATATAATCCCATATTAGCATCTACCCACGCTTCTTTAAAATTACTCCAATTTAATGAAGTAATTTCCCACCAATAATCTTTTGAAATTATGTCTTCAAAAGATTTCAAAGAAGTTAAAGTCGCTATTATAAATGGAAAAAGCCATATCAAAACAATTATAGTTGAAGCTGTATAAAAAAATATTTTTAAAGATAATTTTTTCTTCTGCATTAACATCACATCTCTTTTTCTTTTTTTAAGTTATGATTAACATAAATTACTATAAATCCAAAAGTTATTAAAAATTGAATTACAGCAATTGCAGAACCAAAACCCATTCTATAATTATTGAATGCTTCTATATACATATAATTTGCAAGAACAGTGGAAGAATTAAAAGGACCTCCACCAGTCATAACATAAACAATATCAAATGCTCTTAAAGAGTCTATAACACTTACTGTAAAAGCAATAATCATTGAAGGTCTTAAAGCTGGTAATATTACATACCAAAATCGTTGAAAAGAATTTGCACCATCAACTAGTGCTGCTTCAACATGACTTTGATTGACGTTTTTCAATCCAGCAAGAAATAAAATCATCATATAAGGAATTTGCCGCCAAACAGCCGCTCCTATCAAAGAAAATGTTACTATATTCGGATTGCTTAACCACGCTTGTGTTAAGCTTCCAAGTCCTATTGCTTCAAGCGTTGTGTTTAAAGCTCCAAAACGAGGATCATATATCCAAGCCCAAACTTGTCCTATAACTACAAAAGACAAAGTCATAGGTAAAAATATTAAGGTTTTAAATATTTTATGTCCAGGAAGTTTGATATCTAAAAGCATTGCCATTCCGAGTCCTAAAGGTACAGGTAATATAATAAACATTATAATCCATTTAAAATTGTTTTTTAAAGCATCAAAAAAAACATAGTCTTCAATTAAATCTTTGAAGTTTTGTAATCCAATAAATTTATAATCAGGATTAACTCCATCCCAATCTGTAAAACTAAATGCAAATGTCCTAAATACTGGAATTATAACCCATATTGCATACATTATTAAGGGCAAAGCTAAAAACGCATAGGGTACCCACCACTGCTTTTTTTTCAACTGCATATAATTTTTTCACCGCCTATTTCTATATTTAAAAATGGGGGCTAAAAGCCCCCTTTTATTTATCTAAAAATTCTTTGTCTTTCTCTTTCTAAAGTCTGCAATATTCTATCAAGTCTATCTGGGAACATCATAAATTCAACAAAAGCATTCATGCCTCTATCAGCCATCTGAGGGTCTGTGTCTCTATCGTAGAATTGCATAACTCCATCAGATTCAAGAATCATATTTAAACCATCTTGTGCATGATCATCAACCGCTGGAACATTTCTATGAGCTGCTAATCTTCCTAATTCTTCTGCAAAATATTGTTGTGCATTTTGTGAAGCAATAAATTCCATAAATTTCATAGCCCCTTCTTTATTTCTTGCATTTGCCGGAACCATAAATCCGTCAATTGGAGTATCTTCGTATAATCCTATGTTAGGATCAATAACTGGGAATCTGAAAAAATCAAGCTTATCTTTTACGTTATCAGGTGCAACGTCTTTTATAAATTGACCCATCAAATACATTCCTGCTCTTCCTGAAAATAAATCATTTGCTGCTGTCTGCCAATCATAAGAAGAATGATTTTCAAGGAAATAACCGTTATTAACTAATTGACCCCAATATTCAAAAACTTTTCTTATGCGAGGATCTGTCCAAGCTACTTTTCCTGCTGTAAATTCTTCATGGAATTCAAGACCGTTAACTCTCATATTTAAGTAATCAAACCATCCACCTGTTGTCCATAAATATCTCGTACCAATTGTTATAGGGATATATCCATTAACTTTCAAAGTTTCACAAACATCAATAAATTCATCCCAAGTAACAGGCACTTTAAGTCCTAATTCTTCAAAAACTTCTGTGTTATAATACATTCCCCACCAATACCAACTTTGTGGCACAAAATATGCTTTGTCTTGATAATAACTTGCACTTTTGAAAGCTTCAGGAAATTCGTTACCAAAACCATTAGTAAAAATTTCGTCAATTGGTGCTAATAAATCTCTGCTTGCAAAATATCTCATTCTTTCTCCTGCAAACCAAGTAACTACATCTGGTGCATTTCTAGAACCAAGCCATGTTCTCAAAAGAGTTTTAAAGTCTTCGTGAGCAAAAGTATTTACAACAACTTCATAGCCTGGATTTTGTTCTTCAAACATTTTTACTAATTCTGTAAAAGTCTGTCTTGGAGCTGGATCCGACATATAAGAATTAACTATAATACGAGAAGCAAATCCACTAATTACAAAAACACACACTAAAACTGCCAAAATAACTTTTTTCAAGAATAACACCCCCTGATAATTTTATAACGCCTATAAAAAAACAAGTTCATTATCGAATAGATACATATATTATAAATAAATTTAACTTTTTATACAAAACCAATTACTAATTGATATATTTAATTATAGGAGATTGTTGCCCGTTAACGTTACCGTGAACGTTTTTTGTTATATAACGAGTTTAAATGTTATTTTTTAGTTAACACCTAAACTCGTTAATTGTTTTTTTGTTTCTTTTTTATTTATATTTGTTTAAATTGAAAAAATATCTACTATTTCCTGCGTGTTCACATTAACAAGACCTTTATCAGTTATTTTTAATTCCGGAATAACTGATAGTTGGACGAAAGCAAGAGTCATAAAAATGTCTTTTTCACACTCTAATATTTTTAAAGCATTTTTTAACTCTGTAAGATTTTTTATGGCTTCTTCTGGTTCTGAATCAGTCATTAAACCAGCTATAGGAAGCGGCATTTTAGAAATTATTTGTTTATCTTTGACAACAACAATTCCTCCATTCATGTTTTTAATTTCATTCAAAGCTAAAATCATATCTTCATCATTTGTTCCTACAATACCTATATTATGCGAATCGTGCCCAATACTTGTACCAACAGCTCCAGATTTTATGGATAAACCTTTTACAAATCCCAAAGAATAATTTTTACCTTTATGTCTTTCAACTATTAACAGTTTCAATATATCATTTTCTATATCACTCATTATATAACCATTTTCAATTTTAGGTTCTTTTATTAATTCTTTGGTTTCTAATAACCCTTCAAACATTTCTATTACTCTTATTTTTTTACCTTTATCTTTTATTTTTAAATCTTCTAAAGTAATTTTAGGAATATTTACAATCCCTACTTTTTCTGGAAGCGTATGATAAATACCTTCCATTGCAACTGAAAGTTTTCCTTTTTCAGATACTATTTTAGAATCTTTAAAAACCATTTCCACGTTAAAATCTTCTAAATTATTTATAACAACAAGATCAGCTTTATATCCAGGAGCTATAGCCCCCATGCTTCGTAAATTAAAATGCTTTGCCGGATTAATTGTAGCCATTTTTATTGCAATGAAAGGATCTAATCCAAGTTTAATACTTTTTTTTATTAAATAATCAATATGTCCCTCTTTAATTATATCTAAAGGATCTCTATCATCAGTACAAAATGAAAAGTTAACGTAATTAAAATTATTTACAGCTTTTACAAGACTTTCAAGGTTTTTTGCTGCAGTTCCTTCTCTTATAAAAATATGCATCCCTCTTCTTACTTTCTCCAAAGCTTCATCAGCATTTGAACATTCATGATCTGATCTTATAAATGCGTTTATATAAGCATTCAATTTTTTACCACTTAATCCCGGGCAATGTCCATCAATCTTTTTATATTTATGCCTTAAAATTTCTATTTTAGTTATCAGTTCTGGATCCATTTCTAATACTCCAGGAAAATTCATTACTTCTCCAAGAGCTATTATTCTCCTCGGATAATTATCTACAAAACCAACAATATCTTCAGCACCTAAAATTGCCCCAGATGTTTCATTTTTAGTTGCAGGAACTGCAGAAGGCACTGCAATATATACATTTAAAGGAATTCCTTCTGTTGATTCTATCATATATTTTAATCCTTCTATTCCCAAAACATTAGTAATTTCGTGAGGGTCTGCAATAACTGTCGTTGTCCCTCTTGGAAGAACTGCTTTCGCAAATTGCCTTGGAGCTAACATTGAGCTTTCAATATGAAGATGCGCATCAATAAATCCCGGCAATACTATTTTCCCATCAAGGTCTATAACTTTTTTTCCTTCGGTATAATCTCCTATTCCTGCTATTCTTTTCTTATAAATTGCTATGTTATTTTCTTCCAACTCATTTGTAAACACATTAAAAAATTTCAAATTTTTTAATAAAACATCTGGCATTTCATCCCCAAGAGCTACCGGTATTATCTCTCTGATTTTCATATATATGTCCCCCCTTTTTAAGTTGGTAAGGAAAAACAAAAAATGTTTAAATGGAAAAGCCTTTAAATAGTGAAAAGTGAAAAGTGGCAAGTAACACAAAATTTTTTTATTATAATGCTTTGATGGTAAATATGGATTTTAAAGTTGGTCTGTAGACAGTTGGTCGGTTGGTCAGGAAAAACAATTAATGTTTAAACGTTTAATTGGTTAAGTGTTTAATCAGCAATCTTTTAGACAGTTTTTTATTATAATGCTTTGATGGTAAATATGGATGAAATAAAGTAGCGA
>CAYZNB010000124.1:0-8654 GCA_964478535.1 uncultured Thermotogaceae bacterium | reverse complement strand
AAAAAACGGTTAATATTAAAATGTTTTTCCTTGCCAACTGACCAACTAATAATTAAAAGCATTTGCAAAAACCTGTCCACCCGTCAACCTTCGGTCGCCACTCCTCAAGAGGGGAATTAAATTCTGAAGCTTGTTTTAGCGTTATTTCTGATCAACTTTCTATTGACCAACATTGTCAGGTATGCTGTAACGCCGTGCAAAGTTCAGCGTGGCTGTTACACTACATTAAAATCAAAAAACGGTTAATATTAAAATGTTTTTCCTTAACAAATTTCTATCAATCATTTATAAATTCATTTAAATAAATATTTTTTAAATCAAGTTTTTGATTAATAAAACCTTTTATTTTTTGAATAGCTTCAAATTTAACTATATCATCTTCAAAATCTAATTCAGAAAAATCTAAAGTGTCTAAAACTTCAAAAAGTGAAATTTTTTCTAAAGGTTTTAAAAGTATATATAATTCTTCATTTGTTTTAGCGAGTATTTTTTTTTCAACTAGTCTATCTAAATGTTTCAAAATAATATCATAAGGGATATTTACTTTTTCTGATATTTCAATAGTAGAAAGGCCTTTTGAGTTTTCATCTTGAAAAGAATCGTAAGAAACTAATATTATAGAAGCAGGAACAAATATTTCGTATTTCTTTTTAATTTTTTTTGGATTATTTGAAAAAGCTATAGTGCCTTTGTTTTGATGAACATAAGTCAAAACACATCCAAATAAAGCTATAATCCATATAATATAAATCCATATTAAAAAAATAGGAATTATTGATAAAGGCCCGTAAATTAAGTCGTAAGTAACAACATTTTTTGTGTAGAGGTTATAAATTTCCTTTGCAATTATAAACAAAGAACCGCTTACAATGCCCCCTAAAAGGGCTGATTTAGGATTTACTTTTGTATTTGGAATAAAATAATACGCTAAAACAAAAATGAAATAAGAAATAAACAGAGAACCTATATTCGAAAAAAAATTTTTTTCAATATTTATATTTAAATTTATCAATTCATTACCCAAATTTTGAGTAATAAAAGATAATAAAAAAGATATAAAAAAAGCTACAAGAAAAATACCGAGAGTAATAAAAGTCCAAAAAGAAACGAAACGACCTATAAAATCTCTATGTTTTTTTACATTCCATATTTTATTAAAAACAACTTCAATACGTGCAAGCATGAAAATTACTACTATAATTAAAGAAGAAAAACCTATAAACCCAAGTTTATTAATATCAATATTCCCTAAAAAAGAATTAATAAATTTTATAATACTATCTGCAGTGCCGACAGCAAGATTTTCTAAAATAAAATCATTGAATTTCTCAATTAATAAATTGGAACTTCCAAAAAAATTGAAAGAACTAATTATATAAAAAGAAAATAAAAACAATGGAACTAAAGACAAAAGAGTGGTATATACTAAACTCATAGAATTATTTAAAATTTCCTTTTTTAACGAAAGTATAAATACTTGTTTAAAAAAACTTTTAATTTTTAAAGACATGAAATCCCCTCCATTTTCAATATTATACCATTTTTTTTTTAAATATAAAATGCTCTTGACACAAGTTATCTAAATTAGTATAATTGTGATGAAGAATTATGAATTAATAAAAATGTAAATAAAAAAGGTTAAAGTAAGTATTTTTGTTATGTTTTTTTAACTATAAGGTAGGTATTTCTTTTGAAAATGTTTAAATTTAAAACTATTAGAAAAAAAATAATAACATATTTAGTAATGCTGTTGGCAGCAATTTTTTTGCTGTTAGCTTATTTTATAAATATAAATACATCCAAATCATTTTTCGATCTTACCGAAGATCTGCTTTTAGAATTAGTAGAAGCAAAATCCGAAGAAATAGGCCAATGGGTTTTATCTAGGGTTGAAGATTTGCAAATTTTAAGTGATAAAAGAAACGTTAAAAGTGGCGATTGGGAAATAATGAGGGAAGATATATATATAGCGTTTGAAAAAAGAAAAGATATTTATGAAATGATTTTTTGGGCAGATTTAAATGGTGATTTCAATACTACTGGGGAAATTACAGGTAGTATTGCAGAAAGAAGCTATTTCAATAAAATTATTTATGAAGGATATGATTATGCGGTTAGTAATGCAAAATATTCTAATTCAACTGGCGAAAGAATAATAGTTGTTGCACATTCTGTAAAAAACGAAGAAAATGAATTAGTAGGACTTTTAGGAGCTACAGTTGATTTGAAAAGGTTTAATTCAAAAATTTCTGAAATAAAGCCTAAAGTTGGAGGATATGCTTGGATTAGCGATGGATTAGGATATTTTATCGCACATATTGATGAAAAATTTATAATGAACAAAAATATTTTTGATTTTATAGATGAGAAAGATTATGATGTTTCTTTAAAAAAAGTATCTTTAAATCTTCAAGATTCTCATGTTTTTAGTGCAGTAATTTCTAATACTCCTAACTGGATTTTGGGATTTACTTTAGAGAATAAAGAGGTAATGTCAGGGGTTAATCGTTTAACTTTAATTATACTTACGATAATGCTTTTAGCTTTTATTATTACTATAATAATTTTAATTTTTTTAAGTGACAGTATTTCTTCTCCATTGATTATTCTTAAAGAAAAAATAGAAAAATTTTCTTTAGGAGATGAAAAAGTAGAATTTGAAATTAAAAGAAAAGATGAAATAAATTTAATTTCTAAAGAACTTGATATAATGAAAGAATCTATTATTTCTCAAAGAAATCAAATAGTAAATGCAAATGAAGAAATAATGGTTTTAAATGAAGAACTTGAAGCGACAAACGAAGAACTTGAAGCTTCAAACGAACAATTAAGAGCGAATAATCAAGAACTTGAAGAATCGTATATACAAATTTCCGATTTGTCGAATAAATTTGAAAAGATCATTGATTTAACGGCAGAAAAATTATTTAACTTAGAAATGAGTCAGAAAGAATTTTTTGATGAACTAATGGATTCAGCTTTAGCTATAATTCCAGAAGCTGATTATGGAAGTGTAGCTTTGATTAACGAAAATAAAAATTTTAAATTTATTTCTTCTGTTGGACACGATGTCGAAGCACTTAACAAAATTAAATTTACAGAAAAAGACATGGTTTCAGCACGAGAAATAAAATATATTGCACATGAAAATCTAGAAAAAGATTTTAAAAATATGATAGATAATTCGACAAAACGAATAAGAAAATCTATGATCAGCTCAATTTGGGATGAAGAAACTGTAGTGGGAAATATAGGAATAGACATATCTTTTGAAAGCAAAGAAGATTTTTCAAAAAGTTCTGAAAAAGCTTTAAAATCTTTAGCTAACATTGCTTCGGCTTATATAACTTTTAGAAATTATTTAGAAGTAAAACATGATTACTTGAATGATATGGTTATGACTATGGTTAATATGCTTGAAATTTATGATAAATATACTCAGGGGCATTCAAAAAATGTAGCTGAATTATCTGTAAAAATGGCTAAATTAATGAATGTTAAAACAGAAGAATGTGAAAAATTATATTGGGCTGGAATTATGCATGATATAGGCAAATTATTTATTCCTGAATCCATTTTAAACAAACCAGATAAGCTTACGCTTCAGGAGTTTGAAATAATGAAAAAACATGCTCAATATGGATATGAAGCAGTTTCCAGATCTAAAAAACTAGAAGAAGTTGGAAAAATAATTCTTTCTCATCATGAAAGATATGACGGTAAAGGCTATCCTAATAATCTAAAAGGAGAAGAAATTCCTTTTTTTTCAAGAATAATAAGTGTTGCAGATTCTTATGATACTATGATAAGTAAGCGAACTTATAAGAATGTCAGGACAAAAGAAGAGGCTATTAAAGAGGTAGAATTTGAATCGGGTAAACAGTTTGATCCTCAAATAGTTAAAGTTTTTCTGCAAATGATGAATAAAAATAGCGAGGGATAAATGTTTTCGGATGAAGAATTTATAAAAGAATATTTTAGAAGAAAAGAAAAATATGGAAAATCAGATAAAGAAATAGCTGTAAAATTAAGCACAAATATAAAAAATCTGAAAAGATTTGAAAAAGGTGCTTACAATCCTACATATAAATTTTTAGAAACTATTGTAGAGATTTTTGATGGAAACTTAAAAATTTTATTTGACGACAAAAACACGATTTCTTTCTCCGAAGAAATAATAAATTGGTTTGATGGTGTGAAGTCCAAAACAGGAGATTCTTATGATGAAATAGTAAAAAAAATTATTAAATCTCTCTTTTTAAAAAATCGTAATATAAATCCAGAAGAAAAAATGAAGGAAGATTTCGAAATTTGGGAAGAAATATACAAAAAACTTCAAGAAGAAATAATGTTGCAAGGAGTAATAAACAAAGCCGATATAAAAAAATATCTTCATATAATAAAAAACTCACATATTTCTGAGATAAAAGCAGAAAAATTTAATTTTAATCTTAAAGGTTCAAAAATTAAAAGTTGGTATTTAGAAGAATATAAGTCAAAACTTCAAATAAAAAAACTTATAAAACTTAAAACGGATCATAAAATTTCTATTTGTAGCGATAATAAAGAAAAAATAGGAAGTCTTAAAATTAATTACGTTACTAAGATATTATGTTATGATGATAAGGTCAAAAATTTTCTCGAAGAAAACGAACAAATGCAGGAAGCTTTTGTAAAAAAAATTGTAAATAATGATATTTTTGAAAAATTAAAAAAGGATATAAAAAACGTCTTAAAATCTTTCGATTTTAAGACGTAGGGTGAAACTTAGGCTGTTTTTTTGGACGTTTGAAACTGAATTTCGTACAATTTCCTATATAATCCTTCTTTTTTTAATAATTCTTCGTGAGTTCCTGATTGAATTATCTCTCCTTTATCCATTACAAGTATTTTATCGGCGTTTTGAATTGTAGATAATCTGTGAGCGACTACAAGAACAGTTTTTCCAACCATCAAATTATCTAAAGCTTTTTGAACTTGGTCTTCAGATTCGTTATCTAATGCAGAAGTTGCTTCGTCAAGCAGAAGAATAGGAGCTTTTTTATTTATTGCTCTAGCAATAGCGATTCTTTGTTTTTGTCCGCCGGATAATCTTGTTCCTCTTTCTCCGACTTTCGAAAAATAACCTTCAGGAAGCTCTTTTATAAAATCATGAGCATAAGCTAGTTTTGAAGCTTCTATTATTTCTTCTATATCGCAGCTATATCTTCCGTATTGAATATTTTCTTTTATTGTTCCTGTAAAAAGATATGATTGTTGCGGAACATATGAAAATTCTTCTCGAATTTCTTTTATTGAATTAGAACAAAAATCTTTATCATTAATACTTATACTGCCATCTTGAGGTTTATAAAAACCCATTAAAATCTTCATTAAAGTTGATTTGCCACAACCACTAGGGCCTACAAGTGCAAAAACTTTATTTTTTTCAATTTCTAAATTAAAGTTTTTGAAAACAGGTATATTTTCTGAATAAGAGAAATCTAAATTTTTAATATTTATTGCAAGATCATGATTTTGAGAACAGTCTTTTAAATTATAAGATTCTTCTTCTGTTTCTGTTTCGAGAATATTTATAACTCTTTTTCCAGCAGCAATAGAACTTTGCATTCTTGTGATAAATGTACCTGCTTGAGTCATAAAACTAGTGATTGAGTTTAAAACTTGAATTATAAAAATTACATTTCCTACCGTTTCTTGGCCTGAAGCGACAAAATATCCGCCAATTATTAGTAGACCGATAAAACTGAATGTAGAACTTAAAGTGTTTATAAAATTCATAGAAGCATTTTTTTTAACTCTTTTCATTGAAATATTTGTTAGATTATTATTAATATCTTCAAAATTTTTTTCAATTTTATTTTCTAAATTATACATTTTAGTAATTTGATTTGAAACTACTATATCGGTAAAATTTTCAGTCATTTTTGCAGTTGTTTTTTGAAATAAATCGCTTAATTTACCTAAAGGATTTATGAAAGGGAAATTTATTAAAGTGAATAAAAAACCTAGAGAAATTGAAATTAACCCTATTTTCCAATTTATGTACATGATTACTACAGTAGATCCCACCGCACCTAAAAATCCTCCAAATAAAAATACAAAATTCTGTCCGTAAATTTTTTCTGTTTCCATTATATCATTTGTATTAACGGAAATTAAATCTCCTGAATGATTTAAATCTTTGTATTTTAAAGGTAAATTTTGAATTTTATCAAATAATTTTTTTCTTATTTTTGCAGTTGTTCTCACAACATTTTTTTCATGAAGATAATTTGAAATAAAGTAAAAAATAGCTAAAACAAACATTGCGCCAAAACCAAAAAACATTCCATTTATTACACCAGGCATATTTCCAGAAATTGCTGAATCTATAGACATTGAAAACCAAAATCCTATAATAACATTAGAAATTAAGTTGAAAACAGATTTTGAAATTGTTCCAGTCCAATAAAGAGGTTTTCTTTCGATTAACTTTATTATTTTAAAAAAAGATTTAAAATTGCTCATGCTAACACCTCTTCGCTTTCTTCAATGAAATTTTCTTTTAAAGATTTATTGTATAAATTATAATAAACACCTTTTTTATCCATTAAATCTTCATGAGAGCCTTCTTCGACAATTTTTTTATTTATTACTAAAATTCTATCTACATTTTTAATTGTTGAAAGTCTATGAGCTACAGTTATTGATGTTTTTCCTTCAGAAGATTTTTCTATAGCTTGTTGAACTAACTCTTCTGATTCATTGTCAAGTGCCGAAGTAGGTTCGTCAAACAACATAACTTCAGCATTTTTAATGACCGCTCTAGCGATAGAAATTCTTTGTTTTTGTCCACCAGAAAGTCTTGAACCTAACTCTCCGACATTCGTATCTATTTTTGAAGGCAAAGAATTTATAAATTCTTCTAAGTTAGCACTTTGTAAAGCCTTCAAAAATTCCTTTTCAGAACTTTCAAGATTCCCGTTTAAAATATTTTCTTTTATAGAAACAGGATATAAATAAGTATCTTGAGTTACAAGAGAAATATTTTTTCTTATTGCATTTATGCCTATATCAGAATAGTCATTATCAAAAAATTTTATTTTGCCATTTGTTGGTTTATAAAAACCGCATAGAATTTTTATTAAAGTAGATTTTCCTCCACCGCTTGGTCCGACTAAAGCAATTTTCTCGCCTTTTTTAATTTTTAAATTTATATTTTCTAAAACAGTATTTTCTTCATATGAAAAATTCAAGTTTTCAATCTCAAAAACATTACCTTTTTTGTTTAAATGAACATTATCCGAAAAAGAATCTTCTTTAAGTTCAAAAATTTCTTTCATTCTTTCAACAGCAGCAATTGTAGATTTTGTTTCTCCCATTAAAACTGGAATTTGTTGTAAAGGGTTTGTTATAAAATTCAAAAAATTTATAAAAACAAGTAATTGTCCGATAGTAATTTGATTTGTAGAAACGAGATATCCGCCAAAAAACACACATAATATAAAAGGTGAAAAATTAAAAAGAAGAGAAATCCCGTGTAAAAAACTCTTTTTTTTAGTTAAATTTACTGCATTTTTTAAGCTTTTATCAATCATTTTTTCATAATTTTTCTTATGGATATTTTCAAGGTTAAAAGATTTTGTGATTTCATAACCCGCAATTGTATCTTGAGCATAAGAGTTGACATCGGCTAAACTTTCTTGAAATCTTTTACTTATTTTTTTCATTGGTAAGCTAATAATACTTGATAAAAAAGCGAAAATTGGAATCATACTTAAAGTGAAAAGAGTTAGTCTGTAATCAACGCTGAACATATAAGACAACGCAATAATAGCCATTACAGGAACAAAAATTAAATTAGTAAAATGATTCGATAAAAATTGTCTTAATTGAGAAACATCGTTTGTAACTCTTGAAACTAAATCTCCAGAATGAAATTTTGTTAAATCTGAAAAAGATGTATGAATTACTTTTTTCGTTAAAGTGTTTCTTAAATTTCTTACAGAATTTTCTGCATATTTTCCGCTTGAAAAAGTTCTTAAAAACTCAAAAAAACTTACCGATAAAATAGCTGCAGCACTAGCATATAAATAAACTATATAATCAGCAGTTCTGCCTTCTACAGCAATATCAACAAAAACTTTCATCATCAAAAATATAGTTGTATATAATAATGTCGTGATAATTGTTGAAACTAAACTAATAAAAAACCACTTTTTTTGATTTTTTATTAAAGAAAAAATACTAAAAAATTTTTTCATATGCCACCTCCATATTTTTAAACAAAAAATAAATATTTTTATAAATATTTTTATTATAAAATTAAAAAAATCAATTTATTTTATAAAATTATACAGCTTTTATTTTATTTTGTCAATATATTTATTTTAAAATTAAAAAAATAAATATTTTTAAAAAAAGTTTTGTTTTTTTAATTTTATAAGAAGAAGCGTGCTTCATGTCAAGTGAAAAAAGAATATATTTAAGTAAATATTATGAAAAATCTGAACTTAACTACAGATTTTACATGGCTTTTAATAGAAGAAATTATGTTATAATTGAAAAAAGAAGTTAGTTGGAAAGTTGGTAAGGAAAAACATTTTAATATTAACCGTTTTTTGATTTTAATGTAGTGTAACAGCCACGCTGAACTTTGCACGGCGTTACAG
>CAYZNB010000123.1:0-8699 GCA_964478535.1 uncultured Thermotogaceae bacterium | reverse complement strand
AGCACTGTTAATAACCTTTTTAATTTTCGGCTTTTTCTTAAGTTGATGCCATTACCGACCAACTGTCTACTGACCAACTTTAAAATCCATATTTACCGTCAAAACATTATAATAAAAAACTGTCAAAAGCATCATTTCTTTTCACTATTTAAACGCTTTTCCATTTAACCAATTAAACATTTTTTAAGTTTTCTATATAATCTTAGGCTCTTACTCAAAAATAATTTGAGGAATTTTTTTTGTTGGATGAGCTATTACATGGGCATTTAAATTAAAAATTTCTTTAATTATTTTTTTATTTATAACTTCAGCCGGTTTTCCATCATACATAATAAATCCATGATTCATTATTATTATTCTATCAGAATATAAACAGGCCATATTTATATCATGGAATATAGATATAACAGTTTTATTTTTATTTTTCGCAAAAGTATGTATTAAATTCAAAAGAATTTGAGAATGACCAGGATCAAGATGAGAAGAAAACTCATCTAAAAGAAGAATATCAGTAAGTTGAGCAAAAGCTCTAGCTATCATAACTCTTTGTTTTTCACCACCCGATAACCGAGAAAATTTCTTCCCTCTATACATATTCAAGTCAGTTTGTTCAATTGAATTATTTATTATCTCTTTATCTTCTTTTGATTCAGAAATACTAAATCTCGAAGAAAATGGAATTCGTGCAGTTGAAATGATACTTTCTATATCGAAATCAAAAATAGTATTAAATTCTTGTGGAACGACAGCAATTAATTTCGCTAAATTTTTATGTGAAAAATTTTTTAAATCACTATTATTCAAAATTATTTCTCCTGAATAATCCTTTATGATTCCAGAAAGTATTTTTATTAAAGTACTTTTACCCGCACCATTAGGACCAATTATTGATACGAATTCAGAAGGGTTTATATTAAGTTTTTCTATATTCAATTTAAAATTTTCGCCATATGAAAAGTTCAGATTTTTAATATTTATCATAATTTATTACCTCTTCTTTTCATAACATATATAAACATAGGCGCTCCAATTAATGAAGTTACAACACCTATTGGAAGTTCTGCTGGAGAAAAAACCGTTCTTGAAATAAAATCTGCGAAAGTTAAAAAAATTCCTCCTCCTAAAACACATAAGACGGATGAAGTTAACGATTTAGGACCTTTCAACATCCTTATTATATGAGGGATTATAAGCCCTACAAACCCTATAATACCTGTTATAGAAACAGCTATAGAAACAGCTAAAACACATATTAATATGAGTAGAAGTTTAATTTTTTCAGGATTAATACCTGAAAAAACAGCCATTTCATCTCCCATAGATAAAACATTTAATTGTTTTGATAACAATGTTATTAGTGTCATAAGAATAATTAAAATTCCGAAAAACATATAAACATCATTCCAAGATAGTCCAGAAGTACTTCCAAGAAGCCATATGTTGACATGTATCAAATTTTTCCAGTACATAACTGTAAAAAGTGTCGTTATTGAATTAAATAAAAAGCTAATTATAACTCCACTTAGAATTAAAGACATTATAGGAAATTTTTTTCCTTCTTTTGCTAGTATAAATACAAGCAAAGTTGATAAAACAGCAAAAAAGAAAGAAAATGTCTGCATTCCAAAAAAAATAGAAAATCCAAATATTTTTACAAGAGCTGTATAAAAAACAGCACCAAAACTAGCCCCTGAAGAAATTCCAAGCAAATAAGGTTCGGCAAGAGGATTTTGAATTATTAATTGAAGGATATTTCCAGAAACAGCTAATATTGAACCAACTAAAAAACTTCCAAGAACCCTTGGAATTCTTATATTTAATATAATATTTTCAAACATTTTATTATCTTGTCTTCCAAAAATTGTCAATAAAACATCTTTAAAAGAAAAATTTATAGTACCTTTTGAAATAAATAATAGTAAAAGAAATAAAGATAAAAAAAAGAAAAGAAATACAAAGGGAAAATTTTTTCCCTTTGTAAATTTTTTTAAATTCATTTTATTTTTCCGAATTCCTCAAATAATTGTTCTAAAACACTTATTAAAGAAGGAGAAGCTTGAGAAGAAGAGTTTTCATCAATCAAAATAATATTTTTGTTTTTTACCGCATTAATATCTTTAAACAAAGGAGAATTTAATAAAGCTTCTTTTCCGCTTTCATCGCCATAATAAGAAGGAATTATAATAACTTCTGGATTTTTTGAAACTATAAATTCAGGACCAACAGCTAACCAGCCATTATTTCCGGTATAAGGTGCGGCAATATTAGCACCACCTGCTATTGAAATCGTATCATTTATAAAAGAACCTGTACCAGCAGTCCATATTTGAGCTAAATTTTGAGTACTTATCATCGCATAAAAAACGTTTGGAGTATTAGTTCTTCTTGAAGCATCTGAGCCAATTTTTGTTACTTTTTGTCTTAATTCTGTAGATAATTTTTGTGCCTCTTTTTGATTACCTAAAATAGCCCCTATTACTGTAATTGATCTGTAAATATCATTATAAGAAACAGGGTTTATTACAAAGGTTTTAATTCCAAATTTTTCAAGTTTTTCAACTTCAGGCTCTTGAAAACCACCGGTTAAAAAAACAAGATCAGGATTTAAAGAGATAATTTTTTCAATATTTAGCGGAACCATATTTCCAATTTTTTCAGCAGTGAAAATATGACTATCCCAATCAGTAACTCCAACAACACTATTTTCAACATTTAAAAACACAAGATAGTCAGACACAGCAGGAGCAGCTGATATAATCCTTTTAGGGGTTGATTCAAAAGTGATTAACCTTCCAAGATCATCAATTAAAGATAATTGACTAAAAACAGATAAACTTAACAAAAACAACAAACAAAATAAAAAAACTTTTTTCATAGAATACCTCCCAAAATTTTATTACGCCATAAAACAACACCATCTTTTTGGCGCGAAAAGATGGTTTTTCACAATTTTATACAGGTCTCCCGACTTATGAATCATCCTAATCCCTGCGCCTTCCCAAAATAAATTCAGTGGCATTATGCAGGTTTCGTCCTCAATAACGGTGGCGCGACCGTAACGGATTTTCACCGTTTTCCCTTAATATAAAATTGTGGAAGTATATATTATTAAACTAAATTAAAATACAGTACCAAAAGCAAATTCAAATTTTCCTTTTAAATCTTTATCAAAAACATATTCAAATCTTATAGGGCCTAAAAGAGGTACTGTTACTTTTATACCTGCACCAAAAGACCATATAGAATTTTCAAAGAAATTAAAATTATTGGTAGCATTTCCCCAGTCAAAAAAGATATAAAGATCTGAAGGAACAGCACCTGTTGTTAATTCATAAGCTAATTCTTGATTAAATAAAAGCAAATTATCGCCTTCTTTAGTTTTATATTCATAACCTCTAACTCCAGTGTATTTACCTAAGAAATATGAATATAAATCTGCTGTATCATGAGTATAAGCACCTTTTAATCTTGTGCCAGAAGTAAATTTATAAAAAGAATTAAAATATTTAACTTCTAAAGAAGCACCCAAATAGTAATTATCAAAATTAGGAAGGCTAACTCCTCCAAGACCTCTTAAATATAAGAATTCTCCATTATAAGGCCTAAAAGGGCTATCTACTTTATTGAAAAGATATCCGGCAGAACCAGAGAGTCTATTTAGGGTTTTTGATTCTAAATCGTCTGTTTCTAATGTTGTATAATTATCATAAGATGCAGAACTTGTTACATAAGAAAAGTCGTTAAATTTATATCTTGGAGAAATATTAACAGATAAAAGATTAGTAACTTTTTCACCTAAGTGCATATCCAAAAGGCCATTCGGAGCAAGTGTATATTTGAAAGATGTTTCGAGATCAAGATTAGTTTCAAAAAGTTTTATTATTTTATAATTAACCCCTAAAGAAAAAACTTGTTGTAAAGGAATTATTTCTGAATTTATTCCAATTGTCTGGCCAATTCCGCCAAGGTTAGGCCAACTAACTTCTAATTGTCCGGAAAAACCTTTATACCAAGGTTCTTCTTCATCATTAGGCATAGTCCAAGTTACTCCGCCCAAAAATTTACCAGGTTTAAGGTTTTCATAAGGAACTATCATAAAATCTACATATTCACCGCTAATATTTGAGGGGTAAATATCAACATTTTCAAAAAAACCAGTTCCCATATATGAAGTATAAACATCTTTAAGATTATTTTGATTTACAACCTCATTACTTTTTAAAATATTTAATGAGTCTATTATGTAATCTTTTGTTTTTGTTATTTCTTCTTTATTAATAATGATTTCTCCAACTTTATATTCTGTAATTTCAAAATTTAAAATATTATTAGAATATTGTGGAATAACTTCAACAAAAATATATCCTTCAGTTTTATACTTTTTTTGGATATTTTCTAAAGAAGCGAGTATTTGAAAATTAGATACAGGTTCATCTAAATTTATAGTTTTTTTAACTTCGTCATTTAATCTAAAATCTTGAATAACGTTATTTCCAGAAAATGTAACTTCATTTATTGAAACATCACTTGAAACAACTTTAGGCATAACCCCCGAAATTACAAGAACTAATGCGCCACCTTCAAAATCTTCTATTTCAATGGGAGCAAAATTTATTTCAGTATTTTCTCCAAAAAAAGGAATTTCTCTTAAAGAAGAAAAAATATTTTGTATAGAAGTAACTGAAGGATAAGTATCTTTTTTAGCGGTTTTAAAGAGAAAGAATGCTTCTTCTCTATCTTTTGCAAATTTGAATCCAGTTTTTTTCTTTATATCTTTTGAATTTAATTGAGCAAATTCACCTTTTAATTCAATATCCCACAATGTGTATTCAGTAATTATGAAAACCAAAGTATTTTCATCATAAGAATTATTTTTAATATCTGTAGGAATTAATTTTAACCTATTTGATTCAACAGTAATATTTGATTCTATTGAAATAAATTGATAACCTTCAGCATTGTACATTTGATTAATTTGAACAAGAGCCTTCTGATAATCCTGAAGATTTAAAGGGGTATTTTTAGGGATTAAATCGTAAACAGATTCTTTTAATTTAGCGGTTTTTAAAAGTTCTGCTCCTAGAATTTTTATTTGAATATCTTTTATAATTGGATTAGGGGTAAAAATTATATCTAAAACACCATTTTCTTTATTAAAATTATAGTCTGTTGAAGTAAAAAAACCAAGCTCATTAATTTTTGCTATAGCAAGTCGGATATCTAAATCAATAACTAAATTACCTACTTCAACATCATAATCTCTTAAAATTTTTGATATTTCATTTTCTGCATAACTTATATCTGTGTTGTAGTTAATTTCCGTAAGTCTTGTTATTGAAAACGCAGAAATTGCAACTATAAAAACTAAAACAAATAGAATCATTTTTTTCATTTAAGTGTTTCCTCCTTTTAAATTAACTTCAAGTTCTTCAAGTAATAGTCGTAATTGATTCATAAAAGATGGTTTAAAAAAAATATCTTCATATTCTTCTTTTAAAGAAAGCGTATCAACATCGTATCCTTCTTCTTCAATAAAACGATTTATTTTCCAGTTCACATTCTCTCGCATAAAAATAATTGTAAAAATCGCTTGAGAAACATTTCCAATTGGTTGACAATCAATATTATTTTTCTTAAATAAAGCTTTTACGGTAGTTCCTTCATGTTTTTTAGAAAGAATTTTAAGATATCCGCCAGTAAGTTCTGCAGAAAATTTTAAGAAAGGCAAACCTACTCCGAATTTCTTTTTTCTTTCAGTTTTAGTAGTATAAAATGGGTCTAAAGCATTTTGAAGTTCTTCTTCGGTCATACCTTTTCCAAAATCAGTTATCTCGAAATAAAAATCTTCAGAATTTTCTTGAATTATTAATAAACAATTTGAAGATTCTGATCTAACAGCATTTTCGCAAATATCAACTATATGATCAGAAATGTTTTCTAATGTTGCCACTTTAAAATCACCTTTTTTTCATGAATGGAATTTTTTAACTCTTTAAAATTTCTAGATTTAGCCTCTATTATGAATGATGGGAATTCAAGTTGTTCTGGAAAATGAGAATCAATTCCATAAAAAAAAGAATTGTACCCCAATTTTGAAGCTCTTTCAAGTTCCTCTAAACTTTTAATTTCTACAGCATCAAAAGTCAATTCTGGAGGGAATCCTAAATTTTTAATAAGTCCATTTATTCTGAAGATGTGTGCAGGTACAATAATAGTATTATATTTTTTTGCCAAATTATAAATTTCATCAATAGAATAAAAAGAAGAACTACCTAAATAAGGATTTTCTAACAATTCAGAAAATTCTCCATCTTCATCAACGCAAATTTGATAACCGAGCTTTTCAGGGTCAAAGTTTTTAATTATCAAACTATCTTCAATAATTTTACCAAATTCCAAAGAATCCTCAATTTTTTCAAAATAAACAAGAATATGAATTCCTTCTGAGGTTTCAACTTCAATTCCTGGCATAACTTTAATTCCATGTGATTCTAAAATATTTTTATAATTAAAAATATTTCTACAACTATTATGATCGGTTATAGAGATCCAGTCAATTTGATTTTTTATCAAAGTATCTACAAAGATTTCAGGAGTCATAGAAATATCTCCGCACGGAGAAAGAACCGTATGCGTGTGAAAATTACACTTAAAAAAAGGCATATTTATTTTATCAAAGAGTAAATCTTGCCTGCAATATCAAAACCACTTTCAATAGAAGATATAAGGGTAATTTCATTTTCTTTTGCTTTGTTTATAGACTCTTTAGAGAAGACGCCTTTATTCGGAATAATTATTGCTTTAATACCAACAACTTCTGCTACAGCTATAATATTTTGGTGAGACTGATGAGTAATCCAAACACTATTTTCTTTTGCATCTCTCATAACTTCACTTAAAAGATCTCCAACATGACCTTCTTTGATATCCGCATTCATATTTCCTTCAGAAACAACTGACAAACCTAGTTTTTCAATAACATCAGAAAGTAGCATCTCTTAATCCTCCTTATTTTTAAAGAAAAATAACATTTCTAATTTTACACCTTTATTAGAACTTGAAATTAAAGTCATTCTATCTGAAAACCTTTTCATGTTAGGTATTCCCATTCCTGCGCCAAAACCTTTTTCTCTGACATGTTCTTGAGCTGTAGAGAAGCCTTCTTTAAAAGCTAATTCTAAATCTTCTATACCTTTACCAAAATCTTCTATAACAAGTTTTATATGGTCATCTTTTATCCAACAAAAAATATTGCCCTCAGATTCAGAATGAATAACAACATTTGCTTCAGCTTCATAAGCAGCAATAGAAATTCTTCTCACTAGATCTTTATCTATATTCTTATCAGTTAAAAATTTTTTTAGTTTTGTTGCACCTAAGCCTATCATTTCAACGTTGTTATAATTTATTTTTAATTTATAATCAAGCGTATTGGTGTCTGTATTTTCTTCAGTAATTGAAGAAATATAATTTTTGTTTAAAGTATCGAATCTAATTTTATCATGCACATAAATATAACCTAATTTTTTAAATAACCATTCGAGAATATCTAATTTGGTAACAACTCCAACTACTCTCATATCATTATTAACTACAGGATATCTTCCAAATTTTCTTTTCTCATTTAACTCTAAAAACTTCATTATTGTATCATCTTTATTTAAATAAAATGTATTTTTTGTCATCCATTTTCCAACAGGATCATTTAATTTACCTTTTTCAAACACCTTAATAATATCTTCAATGCTTATTATACCCCTTAAACTTAAATTTCTATTAATAACAGGCATACCAGAAATCATTTTTACTCTCATAATATCTTTAGCTTGTTGAACACGAGTTTCTTCGGTAACAATTATAGGAGGTTTTGTCATAACATCTTCTATGGAAGTTTTTGAAAAAATCTTGGATAATGATTCTACGAGTTTATCTACATCATTTTTTTGTTCAAACATCATTCTAACTCTCTTTCTGTGCCCATAGCATCTTTTATTCCAGAATTATGCAGAACAACACAAACCATCAACATAGAAAGCTTCGTTGAAATTAAAGTTATTTCAAACTCTTTAGCTATTTCAATAACTTTGTTAGGAATTTCTTTTCCTCGAGCAAATATTATTCCTTTTGCGCCTATAACCGCAGCTGTTGTTATCGTTTGCGGACTTGCAAGACCTGTAATTAAAAACATATTCTCTCTTGAAAAAGCTAATACATCGCTCATTAAATCAGATGCACCCGCATATTCAATGTCAAAATCTTTAATTTCTTCAGGTATAAATATTTCCTTGGCTTTTAGTATCTTAACAATTTCTTCTATTTTCAAAAAAATCCCTCCTATTCGTATTGTACAGTATTGATGAGATTCAAAAACATATTTTTACTTTATAGTGTTAAACTTAAAATTATTATTTTAAGTTTTTGTATACAGAAAAACTTTAGCAATTTATTATATCAAATACTCTTTATTTTTGAATTTAATTATTGTTACATATATCACAAAAATATCAAATTTAAGTTCTATTTAAAATAGCATGGTAAAAATGTTTAATTGTTTAAATAGTGAAAAGTTAAAAGTGGCAAGTGAAACAAAAAAATTTTTTAATCATAATGGTTTGATGGTAAATATGGATGAAATAAAGTAGCGAACAATTGAGCGAATCAAAAAATGCGTCAGAAAATAGCATGTTTGAGCGTAGCGA
>CAYZNB010000122.1:6074-8752 GCA_964478535.1 uncultured Thermotogaceae bacterium | reverse complement strand
ATTTTTTCAATAACATTTTTTAATGATAGCAAATCCTTGCAATAAAAATCGTAATCGAATTTATTTTCAGCTCTAACAAAAATTGCATTTATCCCATTACTTTTAGCTCCAACAACATCAGCAATATAATTATCTCCAACCATTATTATACTTTCTAAAGGAACGTTTAAATCTTTAATCACATATTGATATATTTTTGAATTAGGCTTTTCATAACCAATATCAGCAGAATTAAAAATCTTTTTTATAAACTTGTCAATACCCAAATGATTAGTAATAGCAGACAATTCTGGCACATGATTAGATAAAATATAACAATTATAATCCAAATTAGTTAGTGACTCTAAAACATCGTACGTTTCATCAAACAAATGCCATTTACTCAAATCTAAATATTTATTTCTAACTTTCTTTGAAAGAACCTTTGCTTCATCATTATTTATTCCAAATTTTAATAAAACCCTTGTAACTATAACTTCCATATATTCCCACCAAGATAACCCATTAAAAAGCTTATTATGAGAAACATGATAATCGTTCCAAGGGAATCCAATTTTAGTATAAAGTCTAATAGAATTATACTCAACGTTTGAATAACCACTTTCCTGTAAAATTTCAAATATTACCGAACTCCACATACCATCTCTGTAACCTAAAGTTTGATCAAAATCGAAAATTAAATTCATATTTATCTCCTTTTTAAATTTCTAAAAACATCGGCATTATTTTTTATCCATTGATCAGTATCAGAATCTATAATTTTATTATAGTAATAAAGCATTTGTTCTTCATTATCAATCATTTTATAATATCTCATTTTCAAAAGATAATACTGATAAACCAAACTATCATCTTTATTATAAAAGCTAATGTTTATTTCATATTCAGAATAACTAGAAACATAATTATTTATTTCATCTAAAACCAATTCTATTTTTCTGAAATAATCTTCTGTTTTTTTGACATTATTAATTTTTATCAAAAAATCTATTATTTTTTGACAATTATAAAATTTTTTCAATAAATCAAAAGAGTTTTCTTCATATAAATCAAACAATTCGTCTAATTTTTTTTCATTAAAAAACTCATCAATATCACCAAAATAAGATTTATGTTTTGAATAAAACCTATTATAAGAATCTAAAAAAGAATAATAAACATTGAAAGTATCAACCAAATTTAAATCTTCACCATCAATAAATATTTCAAAAAAACGACCGTGAGAAGCAGGCACAACATCATTACCCGCAACAATAAAAGAATTACTATTGTTCAAAAAAACAACACTTAAAATATTCCAGTTATTAGCTATAGGAGAATATCTTTTTTCGGTAGACAATCTGTCTCTTAATAGCGAAATCATAGTTTCTTTTTCAAAATAATCCGAGTTAGTTATATCAAAAGCCCTTTCCTCTCTAAAAAAACTGGACAAATAAGCACTATCTTCTTTATTAACTAAAAAATTATAATGATTAGCTGCTGAAATATTTTTAGTCTCGCTATTTCTAATTATAACATTTTTACTATCAATTTCATAAACAAAAGCTTTAAAATCCTCTTTACTTGCAACAAGCAAATTATTCCCAATAGAGACCCTATTATTCTGTAAAATATATGTAGCTTCATCTAAAAATTTAGCCTTTTCTAAAATTTTTCTATATAAAAACCCAGTAGGAATAGAATTAAAAGAACTATTTACACTCTTTGAAGTCATACTACCCAAACTCAACCCCATATCATTCATCCCAGTTAAAACACCAATCAAACCAGGCCACGAAACAGAAACGACATTATATTTATCTTCAGAATTTATATAATAAAAAATAACCGACTTATCCCATAATATTTCTGCATGATTATAATCTAAATTTCTTCCGTGAATTAAATCGTCATATTTCCAATAAGCCGCATTTGTACAACCTAAAGTATTATAAATCTCATCATATACATTAAGTAAAAAAATAGAATAAAAATCTATTCCGCTGCCATCAGAAATCCCTTTAATTTCTTCAAGATACTCAGCAGGAATATTTTTAAAATATTGTTTTGAAATAAATTTTATATAAATTCTATTAAAAAAATTTTTAAAACACCCGTTAGAATTTATATTTGAATTCATAAAGTCAACAATAAATTTAATTTCATCTTTTAAAACAGCACCATGATAAAAACCTTGTTCATAATTACTCCCTTTTAAAGTCAAAACCTTAAAATTACCGATATTTTCATAATTCAAGCTATTATAATCTATGCTTTCAGTATAATTAAACTTATAATCTAAAGGAATTGATAAATAAAAAGTAATTGAAATCAAAAAAATTAAAAATATACATAAAACACTAATTAAGATTTTTTTCATTAATTTTAACCACCTATCTAATAATTTTATAATTTTTGTACATTCTTAATTATCAATTATATTTTATGATAATCAAGAAAATTTTAACTTATTAAAAAACATATATATAGTTACAAAAGTAACAAAATAATAATAAAAAAAGAAAGATATTTTATTTAATACTTTTCTTTAGAAGAGATTACTGAATTTTGATGGGTTAGAAAAAGTTTTCTGCTTTTCATTTTTTTGCAATATAAACAAATTTCTGGTATAATTTAATAAAGAAAAAATATAATCATAACTTTTTATTACAGAGGTGGTTTATGAAATCTGAAAAAGA
>CAYZNB010000122.1:0-5974 GCA_964478535.1 uncultured Thermotogaceae bacterium | reverse complement strand
TTTTATGCAAATTTTGACTGCGTATTTTTAGATTGTGCAAAAATTAAAATAGGAAATAATGTAATGATGGCACCAGGAGTTCACATTTATACAGCCACTCACCCTTTAAACACACAAGAAAGAATCTCTTTAATCGAAATGGCATATCCTGTCACTATCGAAGACAACGTGTGGATAGGCGGTGGAGTAATAATAAACCCAGGAGTAACTATAGGAAAAAATTCTGTTATAGGATCAGGAAGCGTTGTAACAAAAAATATCCCTGAAAATGTTTTAGCAGCTGGAAATCCATGTAAAGTGATAAAAAACATATGAAAAACATATACAAAGTAAAATTAGCAAAAGCATGTAAAGAACTATTAAATTACGATTTAGTAAAAGGCACATGGGGAAACCTATCCATATTAGATGAAAATCTGATATATATTACCCCTTCGGGATACGATTATAAAAAAATGACTTCAGAGGATATATGTGTAATAGACATTGACGGAAAACAAATTTCTGGAAAAAGAAAAGTATCTTCTGAATGGATATTACATTCAGAAATATATAAAAATAG
This sequence comes from uncultured Thermotogaceae bacterium, assembly GCA_964478535.1. GTDB lineage: Bacteria > Thermotogota > Thermotogae > Petrotogales > Petrotogaceae > CAYZNB01. Next base: position 5,412 of record CAYZNB010000122.1, on the reverse strand, counting down.
AAAAGATATAAAATTTATATTACACACTCATCCACAATATTCTTCTTTAGCATCAGTATGTTTGGAAAAAGTACCTTCATTAATTGAAGATTCAGCAATGATATGCGGAGAAAATGTTTATATCGCCAAATATGGAGATCCAGGATCAAAAGAACTTGCAGGAAATGCTGTAAAATACTTAAAAAATAATCACGCAGTTATATTAAGAAATCATGGTTTAGTAACAATAGGCGAAACATTTAACGAAGCATTATCAGCAGCACTTATATGTGAAAAAAACATATTTATTTATACAGAATCAAAAAAAATAAGCGACATTATTTTTGAAATCCCTGAAAAAAAACTAAAAGAATTAAGACAAAAGTATCTTGAATATTACAGACAAAAGTAAAAAAAACAAAAAATTCCAATTTTAAAAATACATAAAAAAGGTGATTCTATGGATAAAACTCGCGAATTAATCTTAAAAAAATCTGAAGAAACAAAAGATATCCCCGAAAAAGTTGATTTGCTTTTAGAATATTCAAGACTCTCAATATTTAGATATTATGAAGAAGGATATGAAGCTTTGAAAAAAGCTCATAATTTATCTGTTGAAAATAATTATAAAGAAGGAGAAGCTTGGTCATATATAAGAATGGGATCATACTGTATAAATAGAAATGAAACTACAGAAAGCATTAAAAATTATATTCAAGCATTAGGAATGATGCTTGAACTTGAAAACAAAAAAGGAATTGCAAGAAGTCATTTCTATTTAGGGACAGCATACTCTTTATGTGGCAATTATGAATTAGCAATTGAAGAATTAACAATCGCTTTAAACTTAATAGAAAAATATGATAAAGAATATTATCTTCCATTATTAAACAACTTATCAAAAATTTTTATAGACATTCAAGAATACGAAAAAGCACAAAATTTTTTGAACACGGCATTAGATTTTGAACAAAAAAATCATTCAGATAAAATTTATCTTATATATATAAAACTTGCTACCATTCAAATTTTCAAAAACGAATATGAAAAAGGTCTCTCATACTTAAATCTTGCATTAAAAGAAATAGAAGATAAAGACATCCCGCATTATCAAGGAATGTGTAACATGCTCATAGCCAGAGCATACAAAGGAATGAAACTATTCAGCGAATCTCTAATTATATTTAAAAAAGCGATAGAAGAATATGAAAAAGGAGGAGACTTACAACACCTTACAAACGTTTATCATGACATATCTGAAATATACATTGAACAAAAAGATTATGAAAAAGCTTTAGAAAATGCTGAAATATCATTAAATTTTTCAATAAAAAGAGAAAATAAATTTCATGAATCAAAAGCACTATATTTAATATCAAAAATTTATGAATTAATAAAAGACTATGAAAAAGCTTTTAATTATTATAAAAAAGCTTCAGAAATTGAAAAAGAAGAAAATTTTAAAATTATAAAAAGCAAATATGAAGCATTTGAAATAAAATATATGATGGAACACGAAAATGCAGAAACAATAATAAAAAATAGAGATATTAAACTAAAAGAAAAAGAAGCAGAAATAATCAAAAAAAATGAAAAACTTGAATACGTTATGAAAAAACTTGAAGAAACATACAAAAAACTATTGGAAAACGAAAAATTAATCGCATTAGGCCAACTTACTGAAGCCTTTGTTGAAGGAATAGTAGAAATAGTAGATTTAAGAGACACCGCAACATCAGGGCATTCAAAAAGAATAGCTAATTATAGTTTAAAATTAGCGGATGCAATCAATAAAAACAAAAATAGTTTTAATGAAATAAATTTTAATGAAATAGAATTAAAAGAAATTTATTATTCAGCATTACTTCACGATATTGGAAAACTAGGCATCAGTGAAAAAATATTATTAAAAAGCGAGCGAATCACTGAAGATCAAATGCTTATGATAAATTACAGAGCAAATTACATAAGAATATATCTTATAAACAAAGTAAAAGAAAAAAAGATGCTAACACAACTTGAAGAAGACTATTATAAAAATTTCGACAAATATCTTAATTTTTTATCAGAAATTTCTAAAAAACAAACATTAACTAAAGAAGAAGAACAACAAATAAAAAAACTCTCTCAAATAAAAGCATTCGATAATTTAAATGAGCCTATATATTTTTTAAATGAAGAAAATATTGCTCAATTAATGACTTATAGAGGAAACCTTACAAAAGAAGAATGGGAAACGATAAAAAGTCATGCCAAATTAACCCAAGACTTCCTAAAAAAAATCCCTTGGTTACAAACTTTAAAAAAAGTACCAGAAATTGCTTCTAGCCATCATGAAAAACTTGATGGAAGCGGATATCCACGAGGATTAAAAGGAGATGAAATATCTATTCAAGCAAGAATATTATCGATAGTAGATATTTTCGAAGCACTAACTGCAAGTGACAGACCATATAAAAAACCATTTACTATAGAAAAAGCATTAGAAATATTAAAAGAAGAAGTAAAAGATGGAAAATTAGACAAAGAAATACTTAACATATTTATAGAAGAAAAAATTTATAAACTATATGAAGAAGAATTAAAAAACTTACAATAACAGCTGAGCAATCGCTCAGCTGTTAATTATTTTATACTCTTTCACCTTAAAACTCGCAATATTATTTTTTTTATCTACAATAACCATTTCATCCTTAGAAAAATTCAAAACACATTTTTCAGACATTCGAGTAAAAAGACTACGAACCTTACGAACATTCAAATTAATCAAATACTGATTTTTTGTATTAACAGGAATTTTCCAAGAAATCTTTGAATGTTCTTCCTCTTTATACAAATAACTCTCTTTAGGAGTAAGAAGAAACACAACATTATTATTCTGTTTGAAAGCAACATACATCTTATCCAAACTCTTTTTAATAAAAGATAAATCAAAATCAACACACTCTAAAAAATCATTTTTCTTTTTATGAAAATAATGATTTTCATAATCAAACAATGAAATATTTATAACAACACCAGGAAGATACATAAAAACATTATCCCCATCCTTACCAAAATGAACAGTCGCCTCATTTTTTAACAAAGATAAAGATTTAACAAGATGTCTGCAAGTCTCAAAAGTCATAGCAAAATCAAACCCATTAAAACCATCATCTATAACACTTCTACTTTGAAAAAAAGGCGAAGAATAAACAATATAATTTTTATCTTCAGACGAAACAAACTGAATATAATCGCCCTCATTAGCTGCAGCAGAAACAAAATCCAAACTCTTTAAAAACCTCTTTAAACTAACAGAAGACAAAATTTTAAAATTCTTTTCAATATCAATAGACTTATTCTCTTTATTAATCTCCATATTCATACGCATCTCTTCAAACTCGAAAAATAAATAATTATCTTCAATAGACAACTTCAGCAAATCATCCGATTTATTTTTATAACCTCTCAAAATACCCTTTAAATATTGAATAGGAATAGAACAAACCCCATCAAAAGGAAGAAACTCTCTAGTAAAATTCATAACCATCTTTGCATGGCCATCAGTAGCAAAAACTTTTAAACCCTTATCAAAAAACAAATAACCATAACGGTACTCAGGAGAAACCGTGCCGCAAAACTTATCTAAAAATTCAGTTAAATTTTTTAATTGTGAAACAGTAATCCAACCTTCCATAAATTATCCTCCGAACAAAGACATCTGATTAATCTCTGGAATACCCTTCAAAATATTAAAAGCCTTTAAAGTCTCGATATTTGTTTTATTAAGAGCCGTTCTCGAAAGCAAATCCTCAATAGAATGAAAATCCGATTTCTTTCTTTCCTCAACAATACTTTCAGCAGCCTTTATACCTAAATTAGGAACCTTTAAAAACGGAACTATAAGTGAATTTCCATCAATAATAAACTTTTTGGAATCCGACTTATACAAATCAACATTTTTAAATGCGAAACCCCTTAAAAGCATCTCAAGAGCGATCTCCATAACAGTCTTTTCACTTTTCTTTTTAACATCCATATCACCATTTCTCAATTCTAAAAGACGCTTTTTAATAGTTTCTTTACCTTTTAAAGCAACCTCAAGATTAAATTCATCGCCCTTTATACTAAAATAAGTAGCATAAAAAGCAAGAGGTTTATGAACCTTAAACCAAGCAATTCTAACACCCATAGAAACATAAGCAGCAGCATGTGCTTTAGGAAAAAGATATTTTATAAGCTTACACGACTCTATAAACCATTCGGGAACTTTTACTAACTTCATTTCCTTTTCTTCCTCTTCTGAAAGCCCCTTACCCTTTCTAACCTTCTCCATAATAAAAAATGCTTTTTTCTGTTCCATACCCTTGTGAATCAAATAATTCATAATATCGTCTCTACAAGCGATAACATCTTTCAAAGTAGCAATCTTCTTATCTATAAGATCTTTCGCGTTACCATTCCAAACTAAAGTACCGTGAGACAAACCAGAAATCCTAACCAATTCAGCAAAAGTCTTAGGCCTCGTATCCTCAAGCATTCTTCTAACAAAATCCGTTCCAAACTCAGGAATACCAAAAGAACCAACACTAGAACCAAGCTCATTCTTAGTATCAACCTTTAAAATATAACTAGATGAAAACAAACTCATAGTATCCTTATCATCCATAGGAACATCAGAAGAATCTATACCAGTCAAATCTTTCAACATTTTTATAAAAGTAGGATCATCATGACCAAGTGCATCAAGCTTAACTAAATCATCATGAATAACATGATAATCAAAATGAGTCGTTTTAACCCCAGACTTCGAATCATTCGCCGGAAACTGAATAGGGGAAAAATCATAAATCTCAAACTCTTTAGGTACAATCATGAGACCGCCAGGATGCTGTCCCGCAGTTCTTTTAACACCGGTTATATACCTTGAAAAGCGAATAATCTCAGAATTTTTCATAGGAATCTTAGCAAACTCAAAATATTTACGAGCATACTCCATCGCAGTCCTCTCAGCAACAGTAGAAATAGTACCCGCTCTAAAAACATGATCCTCCCCAAACATCTCTTCAACATACTTGTGAGCAGTATTTTGATACTCGCCCGCAAAATTCAAATCTATATCAGGCACCTTATCTCCCTCAAAACCCATGAAAGTCTCGAAAGGAATATCTTGCCCATTCTTTATCATATCAACAGAACACTTTTCACATTTTTTATCTGGAAGATCATATCCAGAAAAACACGAACCATCCTCAATAAAAATTGAAACCTTACACTCAGGGCAAACATAATGAGGAGGAAGAGGATTAACCTCAGTTATACCCATCAAAGTTGCAACAAGTGACGAACCAACCGAACCCCTCGAACCAACTAAATAACCATCCTCATTAGACTTTTTAACAATCTTTTCAGCCATCAAATATAAAACAGCATACCCATGATTAATAATAG
>CAYZNB010000121.1:0-8885 GCA_964478535.1 uncultured Thermotogaceae bacterium | reverse complement strand
AACATTCAGCGGCATTATCATTTTATTGTCTTGATAGTAATTATAGAAGAGTTTTGAATCTTGTTTTTGATAAGTTTAATGATAATATATAAGAAATTATAGAGATATTTTAATTACCATAAATAAAATAAGGGATTTTCCAACCTTCGTTATACATACCTTTAATTACTTCATCAGATAAATAATATATAAAATCCTGTATCAGTAAAGCATACAGAGTTATTTTGAAATTAAATGTTTAGGCTACAATTTTTCTTTTTACTTTAATTATTGAGTATAGATTCTAACTTAGGAAAAAAAGAACTTTACTTAAGGTGTATATTTTAAATTTATAAATTTACTAATAATAAAATATTTATTCAAATTGATTTGAAAATAATTTGTAAAAAATAGAATTTTTATTTTCAGATTCATTAATAGCATATTTTTCTACCATACAAGAATCTTTTAATACAAAAACATAATTTGCTAATTTTATAGTAGATAATCTATGAGATATAATAATAATTGTTATATCAGGAAAATTTTTTCTTATATTTTCAATAATGCGTTTTTCTGAATCCGAATCTATATTTGAAGTACCTTCATCAATAATAAGCAAATCTGGATTATTATACAATGCTCTACATAAAGCGATTTTCTGTTTTTGTCCTCCTGAAAGTTTACTACCATTTTCTCCAATGATTGTATTCATACTAAGGGAATTTGAATTCATAAAAAAATCTACTTCACATATATTTAGTAATTTATCAACACTATATTTGGAATCAGTCTTTCTCCCAAAAGTAATATTATTCAAAATAGAATCGTGTAGTAAGAATGTATCTTGGTGAACATAGCCTAGTTTTTTTCTAAAATTATCTAAAAATTGATGGATATTTGTACCATTAAAAAATATATTTCCTTTATTAGGAGTTAATAAACCAGTTATAAGATTAATCAGAGTGGATTTACCTGAACCATTTTCACCAACAATAGCATAAAACTGACCTTTATCTATCTCTATATTTATATTTTCTAAAACCTTTAATTTATCGTAAGAAAAAGAAATATTATTCATTTCTAACATTACATCTTTGTTTTTTGAATTAGAGTGTTCTAAGTAATCTTCATTATTTTTTACATCAATTATAAGAGTATTATTTGTTAAAAAATCATTCAGTTTTTGTGATTCGATTTTAAAAACTTGTAATAACCTGTTAAAATTTACAATTCTTTCGATTGGGGCATATAATAATGCAATTATTGAATTTAATGCAATTAAAGTTCCTATAGTCATATTACCTTTAAATACTTCTAACCCTCCAAAATACAGAATAACAACGTGACCTAGAACGCTGGAAATATTTGACAAACTATCATAAATTGAAGTGTTTACAACATATTTTAATCCCTGATCGTTAAAATTTTTTTGAGCTAAATTATATTTTTCAATAAATATATTTTCTGTATTAAGAATTTTTATTTCTTTAATACTATCCAAAGATTCTTTAAGGTTTTGAGTGACTTCTACATCTTTATCCATCATTTTAATTCTAGTATCTCGAATTTTTTTATTATAAAAAATATATACAAGGCTGTACAAAGGTAAAGTCATAAGTGTAAGAAAAAACATATTTATATTTACAACAGCCAATATAATAAGTCCTATAAAAAGAAAAATTGATTCTAAAATTGTATTTAAGAGAATATTTGATAAAAACCAACTAATTGAATTTACCCAATCTCTAAATAGAGTAATAATATAACCTTGTTTTTCTGATGAAAAAGAAGTGAAATTAAACTTTAAAATAATTGAAGAAAATATATTATTTCTTATTTCATATAATATTTTATATCCGTGTTTTGAAAATAAATAATTTTTAAAGAATGATATTAAATTTTTAAATAAATAATATGTTATATAGCCTAGTACAAAAATAATTAATAGAGAGGTGTCTTTTGAGGGCAATACATTGTCTAACAAGATTTTTGATATAAAAGTAGAACCAAAAATTAAAATATTAAGTACTATTCCACAAAAAATAGCGAATAAATATTGAGGTAATAAAGGTTTTATAATTTCTCTCAAAAATTTTTTATTCATAAAATCTCGTCCTTTTTTAATAAATTAAATAAACTATCTTTTTCAGCAAATTCCCACAAATATGAGTAAATTAATTTCTTTTTTTCAGAACAATTTGGTGGAGTTGATTTGATATCACCGGTTGAGTTGAAAGCGGTTCCTCTACAACCACCCCCACAAAAATATCTTATTTCACAATTTTGACAATTATCAAATTCATCAACAGTTAATTTTTTTAAATCTTTTTTAATTTCAGAAGATAACCATATATCTTTAAAATTTTTTTCTCTAATATTACCTAGTTTTAATTTTTCATTAATAAGCAAATTGCAAGGATAAACACTTCCGTTAGAATCGACAAATACTGTGCTACTATCAATTCCACAACATTTTTTCTTAGTTGGATTTGTAAGTGTATCAAAGATAATTTTTGTTGAATCTTTTTGTAAAATAGTTTTGTATTTTTTGTTTGATTTTAATAAATTTTTATAAATAGGAAAAAGTTCGTAAGATAAAGGTCTTTTCATCGATTTGTTTCTTGATAATCCCTGCCAAAACATATCAATAAATCTAACATTTGTTATATCTAAATCAATAGCAAAATCTAGAATTCTTTGAATTTCGTTAATACTTTTTTCTGTTAGTAAGACACCTAAAAGTATATTTACATTATATTTTTTTAATAATTTAATATTATTGATAACTTTTTCAAATGAATTTATTCCTCTGTTAAATTCATGAGATTCTTTTGTAATTCCATCTAATGATATCTGTAGAGTTAAATTATCTATTTTTGAAAGTTTTTCCGCATCTTCCATAGTGATAAGAGTTCCGTTTGTTACAATGCCAATTTTTTTATCTTTATTTGACAGATGTTCTAAAATTTCAAATAAAACATCTTTTCTACAAAATGGTTCCCCTCCTGAAATAGAAAAACCATAAGATAAAAAAGGAAAAACGCCATCAATCATTTGTTTTATTTCTGAAATATTTAACTCATTATCAAGTTTGTCTTCGTAAGAATTATAACAACTTGAACATCTTAAGTTACACTTATTAGTTATAGCAAAAATAAAATGATCAATTGTATTATTATTATTATTATTATTATTATTATTATTATTATTATTATTAGTTATAACGTCTTTGTTTTTTTCATATAATATATTTTTATTTATTAATGAATTAAATAATATATTGTATTTCTTTTGTTCATTTTTTTCAGATATTTTATTTAATTCAAAGAATGATTTTAGTGTTTTTCCATCTATAAAATATTTTAATATTTCTATTAATATTTTATCAGCAATAATCCAACTAGGAATATTTGGAAATATGAACAAAACTTCTTTTTCTTTTTTAAAATAAGTAAATAAATTTGAATAGTAAATATTATTATTCATTTTAAAGTATAATCCGCCCTCCTTCATTAATTATTTTTAGAGAGTAACCATTTTTTTGATTCTTCACTAAAAAAATCTCTATTTTCACAAACCTTCCAGATTATCTCTTCAAAATATGATCTCAAACTACTACATTCTATTGCTTTTCCATATAAATTATTATTGTTTGCGACAGAAACTCCTCTACAACCACCCCCACAAAAATGTTTTACTTCACAATTAACACAGCTTTCATCATAATCTTTATTTATATTTAGTCCTCTTAGTTCTTTATAGATAGGTGAAGTATAGTATAAATCCTTAATATCATCCTGTAATACATTACCAATTGTATATTTATTATTTGCCATATTTGGACAAGAATAAATATTTCCATTTGCCCCAACATACATTGTGCCATGTCCAGTTCCACAACTTATTAATTTATTCAAGTTTCTTACATGAATAACTGAAATACTTTCAAGACCATTTGATATTAATGAGCTATAATTTTCATCGAAATAATATTGAACAACCTTATTTATTAATTTAGCACCGTCGACTCTTTTAATATTTTTATCAACAAGAGCTCTTCCGATATACTGAACGGGTTGAAGTTGAACTGTAGATACTTTTAAATTCTTTGCCAACTTAAAATATTCATCTATTTCTTTGAAAAAGATCTCTGTACAAATAGGTGACAATGCTACTTTTATATTATGATCTATTAATTTTCTTATATTATTTATTAGTGGGTTATAAGTATTATCCCCTCGTATTAATTCATGAGTTTCTTGCGAAGCTCCATCTAATGATACTTGAAGGGCAATATTTTCTATTTTTGAAAGTTCTTTAATTATATTGTCTGATAATAAGAGGCCATTAGTTACTACAACTACATTTTTAAATCTTTCAATAGCAAAATTAATAATATTTAATATATCATTACGCAAAAATGGTTCTCCACCAGTTATTATAAAACTACATTTATCAATATCAGAAAAAGATACCAGTTTTTCTATAATATTTGTGATTTGATCTGTTGACAAATCTTGGTTATATATATTTTCTCCTGCAGATGCATAGCAATGACTGCATCTTAAATTACATTGTTCTGTCACTTGTAAAGAAATATAATATAATTGTTTTATATTGTATGACGGGGTTATGGTATTAAGTGGTTTTTTAGATAAAATACCATTTTCTATAAGGTAATTAAATAAATTCTCATGTTTTTCTTCATATAGAAAAGATTTAACGCTAGTATATTCAAATTGAGAAACTAAAATTTCTTTAATAAAATTTTCATAATGTCTAGGTAAAGCTATATAAAAAGGTACATCTGGCCATATTACAATAATAAAATTTTTACTTTCTTTTTTTAATATTTTACCCTTAAATGAAAAAAACATATTATCGTGCATGTGTTTATACACCTCTTTAATAATTAATATATTTTTATATAAATATAAAAAAATTCTTTTTTATTTATTCATTTTATTTATCCGTTAGAAAATTCGTGAGAAATGATTCACTCTTTAGAACAAAGTTAAAGGTATATTTAGCCCTAAAAACAAAATCTAAAGAGAGAATCATTCAGAAATAATCTATTTCGTTAATAAATTAAGAAACAGATTATTAATACTTTGCTCCATAATGCCAAGCATCAAGTTCTGAAGCCGAAAGAGAACATTCATTAATTAATGGTTTTGAATCAGGTTCAGCAATAATTATGTTTTCTATAGAAAATTTATCATTCATATTTTTCACCTCCTTGTTTTTGTGTATTTTTACCCCCCGATTATTTAGATAAAGAAATAATAATAAATCTAAGTTCAAATCACAAAAATATGCAGCCTCTATTATCCTTTTTAAATAAGGGTTATGACGGTTAACCGAAAAGTTGCAATAACGAAAGGTGATTATTTTGGAAAACACTACTAAAGAAAGTCTTTTTAATTCATTGTTTAAAGAGATTTGGAGCGAAGGAGTTTTTTCTTTACCTTTAATTAAATTTTTTAATATAAAAAAATATTTGATTATACCAAAATTTCTTATGCAGCAAAATATTTCAAAAAGTGGTATGAAAAAACAATAAAATCTAATATCCCAGAATTAATTAAAGGAGCTGAAACACTCTTAAATCATATAAATGGTGTTTTATTACATATAAAAACAAAAATATCTAATGCTAAAATTGAGGGCATGAATTCTAAACTAAGAGTATTTACTAAAAGATCATATGGCTTTAAAACTTTTGACTATTTAAAGATTACTATCTTTATGGCACTCGGTAAACTTTCTTTTAGTTAACATTCATTACCCACTAAAAATTCAAGAGAGCCAATTTCTTTTGCTTTTTCTTTATTTGTGTTGGGATTAACGATTATTAAATTTTCTTCTATAGTTCCTGCAAAAAAATATGCGGCTTCTTAATCTAACTAAACTGAAAAAGAAAAATTTTTATTAAAAAACTCATTTGATATTTTTCTATGACTAATATATATAATTGTAATCTCAGGATATGTTTTTAATATGTTTTTCAGAATTCTTGTTTCCATTTCTTCATCTAAAGCAGAAAATGTTTCATCAATTAACAATACATCTGGATTTCTTATTAAACATTGAGCTAAATTTATTCTTGCCTTTTCTCCGCCAGATAATTTGTTTGAATTTAAATTTCCGTAATTATTATGTTTATAGATATCTTCTAATTCACATATTTTAAGTACATTATTAATATTTTTATTTGTGCTTAATTTAATAGATTCTTCAAATGGCAAATTAAAAATTCTGTTTTCTTGAAATGTTATTCCAAATATTTTTCTTAAATCCGATAATTTTAGTTTTTTCAAATTAATATCGTTTACGATTATGCTTCCTTTATAATCTCTAATAAAGCCAGTTAAAATGTTAAATAAGGTAGATTTTCCACAACCACTTGACCCGCTTATTAATACTTTATCTCTTTTTTTAAAAGAAAAATTTTTAACTTTAATGGAAATTTTATTTTCTAAACAAACTTCTAAATTCTCAACTTCTAAGGTTTCAAACTTACTAATACTGATATCCCCTAATTCTTCCGTTTCCGCTTCCAATAATTCATCTAAACTGTTTAAATATGGTTTAGCAGACAACATTTGTAATGCGAGATAATGTATTTTTTGTAAAATATTTAAAATCAAAGGAATAAATGAATAGATTACTATAATATTTCCGGCATGAATTGAACTGTTATATGAAGATGTTCTAATTATTATCATAACAGTGATTATAGGAGTAATATTAGATATGAAAAAAATTAAATTGTTAGATGTATCGTGAATATAACTATTTTTTATTTCGCTTTTATTAAGTTCGTTTTGGGTTTCATCAATTTGATTTAAAAAATAATCTTCTTTATTCTTAGCTTTTATATTTCTAATTAATTTTATACATTCAATAATTTTAGAGCTTAAATTTTCTGAATTAAACATAATCTTTTTTTGGTAATATTGGATTTTACTTTTTATTTTATGCATAATAAGAATATTTATTGTAATAACAGCTATTATAACAATACTTACATATAAATCTATAAGCATCAAAAATAAAAAGTATATCAAAAAATTAATCAGCATATAAATCATATTTATTATAGCATCGAAGTACATCCCCATAAAAGAAGTACTCATGTTTATTTCAGTCCACAACATACTTGAATCTTTTTTAAGAAACATTTTTCTGTAATCTGCCTTAAAAACCTTTGATATTACTTCATCAACAAAATTAGTTGTGCCTTTCCAAAATGTGAAGTTTTTCAATACTTGTGAACCGGTATTTAATAGTAATAATACTATTGAAAATATTAAAAATAAAAAGATATTTCTATTAAGTAGTGAAATATTTCCTCCTAATATGCCTTCGTTTACTATACTTCTTAATAATGAAATATTAAAAATTGATAATAGTCCTATAGCTGTAGTTAATAATAATAATGATATATTGTTTATTATATTTTTTCGGAAGTAAATCTTATATTTTTTCATTATTCATTCTCCTTATTAACTTATCATAATTTATATGTCTATCAAAATATTTCCTTAGAGATAATTTATGACTAATGCAAATAATAGTTTTGTCTTTATATTTTTTTAAAATATTTTGTAATATCAATTTTTCATTTTCTTCGTCTAAACTAGAAAAAGTTTCATCAATAAGAATAACTTCAGGATTTCTTGCTAAATTCTGAGCTAAATTTATTCTTGCTTTTTCTCCACCAGATAATTTGTTTTCATTTAGCAAGTTATCATTTTCATCTTTTACCTTAGATAACCTGAATAAATTAATTAAACTATCTAAATCTATGTTGCTTCCTAATAAAATATTATCCTTTAAACTTAATGAAAATAATTCGCTTTTTTGAAATGATATACCTATTAAATTTCTCAGTGATTTTATATCTATGTTCTTTAAATTAGTATGGTTTATGAAAATTTCACCTTCATAATTTTTAGTAAATCCTAACAATATATTAAATAAAGTTGTTTTGCCTAAACCGCTTTCACCAATTATCAATATTTTTTCACCTTTTTTAATGTTTAAATCAGGTATGCTTATATTTTTTTTGTTTTCTAAATTAATAGAAACATTTTTAACATCTAATGTATCAAATTTTTTAATATGATGATTTCCAGAACTTTCTTTTTCAAGCTGACAAATTTCTTCATAAGTTTCAAGATATGGTTTACATTCGAAATAATCCTTGAAAATACTATATAAATTTGAAAAAGTAAGTAAAAATAATGGTATAAATAAGTATAATATCAATATTTCATGGCTTTCTATATTGCTCCAATTTTGAAAAAAAACATAAGCATATATAATTAATACAGGTGCTAAACTTACAATAAAACTTATTATGTTATCAAAATATGAACTGAAAAAAGCAAAAATAGTAGTATTCTTTTTAAGTAATCTTTGCTCTTTTAAAATTCTATTTTTGAATAAGTTATATTCGTTTTTTGATTTAATATTTTTTATATTATCAAAAGCATCTAAAACATTACTGGTTCTATATTTTGAATGTTCAAAAAACTTCGATTGATAATATGAAATTTTATTTTTAACTTTTAGTGTAGTTATAACTATAAAAGGAGTTGTTGCTACAGAAAAAATTAATACAGATGTATTTAGTATAATATAAATAAGCGAAAATTCAGATGAGAATTAAGCATTGAAAAAAAAGAGAGAAAATATTAAAATCTTCATGATATGAAAAAAATCATGGAGGTGGAAGGAAGAATGATAAAATTGGTAGAAAAAGCAGGGATAATAAAAAAATATTATGAAGGGAAAAAAGTAATAGAAATAAGTCGAGAATTAGGATTGAACAGAGGAACGGTGCGGCTAGAACCCTAAATATTAGACAATAAATAAGAAAATCATAAAAAATTGTA
>CAYZNB010000120.1:0-9117 GCA_964478535.1 uncultured Thermotogaceae bacterium | reverse complement strand
GTTTCCTATGGAGACTACATTTGCTATATTAATTTTTACGTTTGAATAAATTTTATTTTTTTATTCTATTAAAATTTTTTCTTTCTTCTCTTAAGTTTACGCCATAGCTCTTGAGGGGTGGCAACCGAAGGTTGACGGGGTGGACAGCTTTTTGTAAATGTTTTATTAGTTGAAAATTGTTCAGGAAAAACATTAAAAATAAATGCTTATAATAATGAAGTGGTAAACATTGGCTAAAATAAATCGCTCACAAGATCAATTTTTCTAAAAAACAAATTTTGCTCGGTCAAAAAATTGCTAAAAATAGCAAACTCGCTACGCTCAGACATGCTATTTTCTTACGCATTTTTTGATTCGCTCAATTGTTTTTTTGACGAAAATTCTCAATTGTTCGCTACTTTATTTCATCCATATTTACCTTCAAAGCATTATAATAAAAAACTGTGTTTAAAGTATCATTTCTATTTTCGATATTTTAAACGCTTATCCAATTAACCGTTATATGTTTTTCCTGACCAACTTTAAAAAGCATATTTACTTTCAAAGCATTATAATAAAAAAATTGTGTCACTTGCCACTCACCACTTTTAACTTTTCACTATTTAAACGCTTTTCCAAATAAATATATATTTTTTAATTTAATCAACTAAAAGGATGATAAATTTGATAATATTCAATACTATTAAGCAAATGAAAAATGAAGTAAAAAAAATAAAATTTAATAAATCTATTGGATTTGTACCTACTATGGGTTATCTTCACGAAGGACATTTATTTTTAGTAGAAAATTCTAAAAGAGAAAATGATGTTACTGTTGTTAGTATTTTTGTTAATCCTACACAATTTGGGCCTAATGAAGATTTTGAAAAATATCCGAGAAATTATGAAAGAGATTTGCAAATGCTCGAAAATCTTGGTGTTGATTATGTGTTTATGCCGGAAATGTTTGAAATTTATCCTGAAGGTTATTCAACATATGTAGAAGAAAACATCTTAACAAAAGAATTATGTGGTAAATCAAGACCTACTCATTTTAGAGGTGTTACAACTATAGTAAATAAATTATTTAATATTGTTTCTCCTGACAAAGCTTATTTTGGTCAAAAAGATGCTCAACAGTTTAGAGTATTAAGAAAAATGGTTGAAGATTTAAATATGAATGTTGAGCTTATTGAATGCCCTATTATAAGAGAAGAAGATGGTTTAGCAAAAAGTTCAAGAAATGTTTATTTAACTTCTGAAGAACGTGAGCAGGCAACTGCTTTATTCGAATCATTGAATATTGCGAAAAAACTTCTTTCTGAAGGTGAGTGTAGCGTTTCTAAAATTACAGAAAAAATGAAGAGTCATATCGAAACAAAGAGTTTGATTAAAATTGATTATATTAGTATTTTAAAAGAAAAAAATTTATCGGAGTTTCAAAATGATATTATCGATGAAACACCTTTAATAGCTGTTGCGTGTTTTCTTGGAAAAACAAGGTTAATAGATAATTTAATACACAGATAAAAGAAAAAAGTAAGCATTAAGCTTACTTTTTTTCTTCTATAAGGATTTCTAATGCATCTATAACTTCTTTAGAATATTTTATATCTTGATCTTCCCTTAATATTTTTAATACTTTTTCAACTTCCCAAGCCTTTTTGTAAGGTCTTTCGGTAGTTAATGCATCGAATACATCAGCTACAGCTAAAATTTTCCCTACATCTGAAATTTCATCTTTTGTTAGTTTGTTTGGATAACCGCTGCCATCAAGTTTTTCATGATGTTCAAGTGGACCAGCTAAAATTTTTTCGTCTATAAATTCAACATCTTCTAATATTTCTGCTCCCATAGTAGTATGAGATTTTATAAGGTCGAATTCTTCGTCTGTAAGTTTACCTGTTTTATTTAAAATTTTATCAGGAATTCCGATTTTACCAATATCGTGAATTAGTGCAGCCATATCCAATATTTCTATGAATTCTTCATCTTTCTTCATATATCTTGCTATATCAATCGCATAATTCCTAACATTTCTTGAATGCATATGAGTATATCTATCTCTATAGTCAATCGCTGATACACAAGATAATATAAGGTTTTTAGTTATTTTCTCAATTTCTTCGTACAATTTAGAATTCAAAAGTTTAGTAGAAATTATTTTTGAAAATATTTCTATAAGCTTTTCATCTTCTTTAGTAAAACCTTTTTCTTTGTTAACTGCCTCTAAAACCCCTATAGATTCTTCGTAATATTTTATAGGTGTTCCTATAATGTTGTTAGTTTTAAACCCGCTTTCATCATCAGTTCCTTTAAAATGAAAAGGTATTTTTTCTATTTCGTTAAAAACAAATGTTTTATCGTTAGTAAAAATATATCCGGCAACAGAGTTTTTAAGGGGAACGGGTATTTTATCAATCTTTCCGCTTGCTCCTCCTGAAGTTATAAAAAAATTAAGTATATTTTCTTCTTTATTAAAAATTAAAATAGATGCACCTTCACATTTCAATATTTTACAAAGTTCTACTTCTATTAATTTTAATAACTTATCCATTTTAAACTCTTTATTTAATAAATTTATAGTCCCAAAAAAAATTGAAAGATCTATTTCAGGTGTTTCTAACTCATTTAAAAATTTTTGAAAATTTTCTTTCATAAAAATATTGAAAGAAAATATATCTAAATTAGATAATTCTATTTCATCATCATTATAATAGATATTTATTTCTTTATCTTCAATAAAAAAAATATGTTTTTTTTCACTTTTAGATCCTAATATGTTATTATAAAAGCTTATTCCCGTTATAAACGGGAATATAAGCTTCATTTTTTGAAAGAAATTCATATTAAAACACCTCAAAAAAGTTTCTGGAAAAGTAATGAATAAGTTATTTCATCTTTTTCCGAATCATATGCGTATACAGCTTTGAAACCATTTCCACCTACTAAAGGATAAAAAACAAAGAGTTCAAAAAAAGTATTTTGATCGAAAATGCTTTCCACATTTTTATTGTAATAATATCCTCCAGCAGTTAAATTAGGTAAATTTTCATAAACGTTTTTAAAGTTAAAAGATAAGTTGCCTTCTAAAATATCGAATTCTTGCATAAAAAAACGATCATATTTTATTTGAAGTATTAAGAAATCAGAAAGAGCAAAATCCATCCTTCCTCTTATTCCTATGCCTAAAGAATCTTCAGGAAAATAATTTCCGCCATCATAAGTATTTTTAAAAGAATTATACTTGTTATCTATAAATGCTGGAAGATAATTTTCTGATGAATAAGTTAATCCTGCTAAAAATTGTAAGTATGGAGGCAAGTCGTAAAAAGCTCCTATAAATCCTCCATAACCATAGTTATCTTCTTCAAATTCAAATCCTTCTTTGAAAATCAAATCTCCTTCAAAACCCATCTTTAAACCAAATATTCTTCTATACATAGTTAAAATAAATGCATTTTCAAAAGGAGCTTTTTTTCCTTCGTCAAGAAATTCTCTTAAATATGCCAATTCTATTTCAAATACTCTAAAATTATATTTTAGATCTACTATATGTAATGAAGATGATTTTTTAAAATCTATCGGATAAATCTTTTTTAATTCATAAGGTAGGTGTATCGCAAATTCAAAACTTCCTATTTTAATTCCCGCATCAAAAACTTGTGCTTGTGGAACATAATATCTGTTTACAAGATTTCCCATACCAAAAGAATAAAAACCCGATCTTCCGTAATCAAAAAAGAATGATTTTCCATAATATCCTAATCTGTACAACGTAAAAGCGTTTATCAAGTTTATACTTGGTTCTTCATCTGGAATTCCGTAATATAATTCTCCACCAAGTTCTGTCTGATATGCAGAAAATCCTAGTCCTAATCTTAATCCCCCTATTTTAAATTCAGGTGCAAAAGAATATACAAAATAATCAACGTTATCTTTTTTAACAGAGCCAAATTCAAGGTTATCAAAGTCAGTATCAATTTCACTTTCAGTTTCTACTATTCTTGTAGCTTCTTGAATTCTTTCTTCTTTTTTTGGTTCTTCTTTTGGTTCTTCTTTTGGTTCTTCTTTTGGTTCTTCTTTTGGTTCTTCTTTATCTGGTTGAGCCTCAACGGTTTCAGAAGTAGTTTCTTCTTTTTCATCCAAAGGCTTTCTTATGTTTTGTAAAAATATATTTTCTGGCCAATCAACAGGTGTTACAAAGAAACTATTTTCTCTAATATTAAAATTAGCCATACTATTTTCTTTTACAACGAAAGAACTTTCTTTCAAGTTGGCAATTACTTCTCCTTTATAAACTCTTATAATACTATCTTCAGCTGTTTCGAATGAGAATCTTGTTCCTCTTACTCCTGCGGCAACAGAATTTTTATCGTTTACTATAAATTTTGATCCTGGTAGCAACTGGGTAGAAATTGAATTATATGTAGTTCCTTTTTTTATGAGATATCTAACGTCAATTTCTTCTTTTTCTTGCCTCAACCTTTCAAAAATTAATTGCGAATCTTCTGTAATTTCAATTTCAATTTCTTGAGGCCCCAATAATTTAAGGAAAGAATTAGCCGCAACATATATTTCGTCTTCTTCTTTAATTGAATTATTTCTATTTAAATTATTCCAAACATCCGTTTGACTTGATTTATGCAATACATTTCCTGATAATGTTTCAATTTCTAGCGAAATAATATTCTGAATTCTACTTTTATCAACAACATTGATAACTAATTCTCTTAAAAGATTGTCATTTTTATCGTAAAAACTAAAAATTACTTGAGTTTCAAAAAATGGTGAAAGATAAACAAATTTTCCTTTTCCTTCAATTACTTGTATTCCATCAAAAATAATATCTGGATCTTCAAATCCTCCGAAATCAACATCAATGTAAACTAAATCTTGATCTGTTAAAAAGGTTATTTCTCTATCTTTTCCCAAATCAATTTCTTCCAAAACATACTCAAAATCGATTGAAGAAAACGCAGTAATGAAAACTGCCAAAAAACTAATCAGTAATACAAGTTTTTTTCTCATATTAACCCCTCCATGCCATTAGTATTAGTATTGAAAACAAGTAACTGAAATAAAGTGAAAACAGCTTTTCATAAAAGTTATCCATTCCTTTTTTCTTATAAACAATATAAATTATTAAAGAATAAACTGGTATAGAAAAAACTATTATAATAGGATTATACAAAAGTGGAATGGAAAATCGAATAATATACCCTATAAAATCTCTTTTGTAAGTCTTTATTGTTTTAAATAAAAAAGATACCAAAATTCCAATAAAAAAAGAATTAAAAATTGCTAAAGATAAAATAACTGTCCATTTTTCACTTATAATAATTCTTTGAGGAACAAAAAAATAAGATACCAAAACTATTGTCGATAAGTGGAAAAGTTGATCTAAAAGATAATAAACTGAAGAATTAAAAAATAAAATGTCTTTATTCTTAAATTTTAAATAGTCTATAAAAAAATGTATTATAGCAAGGAATATTAAAAGAAGATGGTTCGTTAGATTATCGGGAATAATAATAGAAACTAAAGAAATATATATAATAAAAACATGAAAACTCAATACTTTGATACTACTATTTTTATTTTTAGCTATATACGAAGTTTGTAAAACATAATCACCTATAAGGTGTGCTAAATATAACGAAAAAAATATATTCACTTAAACCACCTCACAAATTATATTAACCAGACGAGGATTAAAAAAAATTCCAGAAAATTCTTTCAAATAATTTATTACTTGATTTTTTGCAAAAGCTTTTCTATATGGTCTATCTTCCGTCATTGAAACATATACATCGCAAATCCCTATTATTTGTGCAAGAATAGGAGTTTCATTTTCCATTAATCCACTTGGATAACCTTCTCCATTCCATTTTTCGTGATGAAGTAAAACTATTTCTTTTATTTTTTCAGGTAATTCAGGAATATTTTCCAAAATACCACAACCTATTTTTACATGATTTTTAATAGTTTCATATTCTTCTTCATTTAATTTATTATTTTTCATGAAAAGTTCATCAGAAATTCCTATAGATCCTACATCAAAAATATAGCTTGAAAGTTCTAATAACCATTTATCTTGTTTCGATAATCTTAACTTATCAGAAATTTTTAAAGCCAAATCTTTTATACGTATATTTTCATAAGGAGATTTTTTAATTCTTATGTTTTGTGCTTTCAAAAGAGATTTTAAAGTGCTTAAAAGCATTTTTTTTAGTTTTTCTTCTTTTATTGAAATTTCAAAAATTGAATTAATCACCTCACTTGTATTCAACATTGTAAATAAATCTTTCAAAACACAGAAATTTTTATTTATAAGAACAATAAAACCATATACTTCTTCTTTTGAAAATATTGGGTTTATTAATATATTTCTCAAAGAAATATTTGCAGAAGAAAAATTAAAGAAAACGTTGTTTGCAGAAAAATCCATCAATATTGGTTTTTTTAATTCAATTGCTGTGTCAAAAGTATTTTTATTGATTTTGAAAAAACTTTCGGATAATTTTAACGCTTCTCCCGTAGAATAAAGAAGATTTAATCTATTTTCTTCATCATACGAAAAAAATAATCCTCCTTTAAAATCTAAATTTTTAACAAGCGATTCTAACAGTTTTTCACCCGTATTTTTAAAATCAGGATCTACAGATATAGAATTCGTAAAATCAAAAATTTTATTCATATAATCGTTTTCAAAAGTAACATCTTTAAAATTTATTTCTTTACACAATATTTCATCAAGCATAATCAAATAATTAGATTTTTCAATATTTAATTTTAAAATATAAAGTTTTAATTCCTCATATTCAAGAAAAGATATAATTTTGTTTAAATTTATATTTTTAATATTTTTAAAATTACTAAAATTTTTATATTCATAAGCTATTTCAAATCCATTATTATTTAAAAGTTCTATATAATCAAAAATTAATTTATTCATTTTCCGACTCCTTTACAGAATAAATTTTTAATAAATTTTTTTTACCTTTAACTTCAAAAATTCCTTCTTCTTCAAATTCAAATAAATCTTTGACTTCCATATAAACACTTTCTGTGACTAAAATATTTTTACCTATTTTTCTTGTTAATCCTTCAACTCTTGATGATGTGTTTACAACATCTCCTATAGCAGTATAATCCATTCTAAAAGGAGCTCCTATATTTCCTATTGTAGCCTCTCCAAAATGTATGCCTATTCCTCCCTCCAAATAAAAATCATATTCAAGGTTTTTATTTAGTTCTTTTAATTCTTTTCTCATATCAATTGCACATCTTACAGCTCTTTCAACTTCATCTCCATATTTTACTGGTGCTCCAAATATTGCCATTATAGCATCTCCAATAAACTTATCTATTGTACCAGAGTATTTATTCCTAATAATTTCAGACATAGCTGTTAAATATTTATTTAAAAAAGATACAACCTCCTGTGGAGATAAATTTTCTGATTTTTCTGTAAATCCTTTTATATCTGAAAAAAGAACTACAATTTTTTCGCTTTTTCCTCCTAAAGACAAAGTTTTATTTGCTATTAATTGCTCTGCTACAGTATCTGGAATATATTTTGTGAGATATCCTTTTAGTTCTACTTTTTGTTTATACTCTCCAACAAAAGATTTTATAATATCAAAACTTATTAAAAATATCGAAGAAATAGTAGGATAAAACACATCTGTCCAAACAAGTTGTTTAAATAAAAAATAAGAAATTATTGTATAAGCTAAAGGGATTAAATAAATTGTTATTTTATAAAAAGATCGTAAATAATTTAGAAGAAACAAACTTAAAAAAAGAATTAAAAATAAAATTAAACATCTATATAAGAAAGGTATTCTAAATAAAAAATGTTTATTTATTAGATTTTGAAGAACGTTAGCGTGCACGTATACTCCAGGTTCGTTAGTAGAAAAAGGAGTAATTCTCAAATCATAGAGCCCTACTGCTGAAGATGTGTAACCCACATATACTGTTTTGTTTTCAAAAATACTTTCATCAAACTTATTATTCATTACATCGTAAAAAGAAATTGTCTTAAAAATTTCTTCCCCTTTTCCATAATAATAGATTTGAAAAATCCCGTTACTATCAATAGGAATTGCTATTTCATCTATGTATATTTGCCTTTCCTTATAATCAACATAATTATTTTGAGAATTGTTTAACATTATAAAAGCTTGTAAATTTAATTGAGGATGAAGATTTAAACCCAAATCAGATTCTTCAGGCCAAATTTCTCTAAAAAACAAAGGGATATTTCTCAAAACCCCGTCCAAATCAAGCGGTCCAACTTCATATAAAGAAGATGGGGTTAAAGAAGATAAATTTATCAGCGAGGGTATAATTTTATAAGTAGTTAAGGGCGAAATGTTATTAATATATTCAATATTTCTAATACCTAAAGAATTGTTTAAATAAAAAATATTTCTTTTTAAATTATCTTTTTGAGTATCTGGATATGCTTCATAAATATCTATATTGATTGCACTATACGCACCTAATATAACGTTTTGATGTTTTCTTATCATTGATGCAAAATAAGAATCGTTTCTTGTATTTATTTTATCTTTACTTGTAAAAGAAATATCGAAAACTACTAAATTGGCACCTGAATTAAATAAAATATCTATGAAATCCCCGTAAATTCTTCTTTGCCATGGCCAAGATTCTTCTGTTTCGCCATGTTCAAAGTTTATTAAAGAATATTCATCAATTCCGACAACAACAACATCGGAATCCATATTATAGTTACCTCTGATAGAATATCTTGCATCCAGAGTTTTTAATTCTAGAGATTCTATAACCCCTATATTAAATAAATAAGAAATCGAAAAAATTACTATAAGAAAAATTACTATAATTATATTATATCTCATAATATAATTATATCACGAATAATTTAAAAAAAAGTGTTTTAAAATACAAAATTAAATTTTTGTTGTATAATATTAGTAAAAGTGATTCTATGGTTCACTGTAAATTTTTGTGGGCAATTATGAAAAGTTGAAACTTACAAATAGTAAAAGAAAATTATGTGATTTGTCATTTCGAACGAAAAAGCGTTCTTATTTTGAGGAGAAATCTGCGAATTTGCGATTTTATGTTTTGAAATAATTTAATAAA
>CAYZNB010000119.1:0-9327 GCA_964478535.1 uncultured Thermotogaceae bacterium | reverse complement strand
AATTTGATCTTGTGAGCGATTTATTTTATCCAATATTTACCACTTCATTATTATAGGATTTTAACGTTTTTTCTTTCCAACTTTCTACTTTCCAACTGACCAACTAATAATTTTATCCAATATTTACCACTTCATTATTATAAGCATTTAGTTTTAATGCTACCTTTTCAACTGACCCACAAAAAAATTCATAGAATCAAAAATCCCGTATTTAAACGGGATTTTAATTTATTCTTTAATATATTTCCAATACATTCCTGCTAATGGTGGTAAAGTTAAATTTAATGAAAATTCTTTTTCATGAGATGGAAATTTTTCAGAATACATTTTATGAGAGTTATCAACATTGCTTCCTTTGTAGCCTTCCCAATCAGTATTCATTATTAATTCATAAGCACCTTTTTTAGGAACTCCTATTTTATAATTATACAAAGGAGTTGGAGTTAAATTAAAAACACATACTATAAATTCATCTTGTTCTTTACTTTTTCTTATAAATGAAATTACGCTGTTTTCAGCATCTTTGAAATCAATCCATTCAAACCCTTCTGGCTTAAAATCAACTTCATAAAGAGGTTTGTTTTCATTATAAATTTTATTAAGGTCTTTCATAAAATTTTGCATTTTCCAGTGGTATTCGTAAGATAATATATGCCATTCTAGACTTTTTTCTGAATTCCATTCTGTCCACTGCCCGAATTCACATCCCATAAAATGAAGTTTTTTACCAGGGTGTGCGTACATAAAGCTAAAAAACAATCTTAAATTTGCAAATTTTTGCCATTCATCTCCCGGCATTTTATCTAATAAAGATTTTTTGCCATGAACAACTTCATCGTGAGATATAGAAAGCATAAAATTTTCTGAAAAAGCATACATTATTGAAAAGGTTAAATCATTTTGATGGAATCTTCTATGAATAGGATCTCTTTTAAAATAAACTAAAGAATCATTCATCCACCCCATATTCCATTTTAAGTCAAAACCGAGCCCATTATAATTAACAGACGTTGTAACGCCTGGATACGAAGTGGATTCTTCGGCAATCATCAATATACCAGAAAAATATTTATGAGTTATAGAATTTAAGTGTTTTAAAAATTCTATAGCTTCTAAATTTTCCCTTCCACCATATTTGTTTGGTATCCACTCTCCTGAAGATCTGCTATAATCAAGATACAACATTGAGGCTACCGCATCAACTCTTAAACCATCAATGTGAAATTTTTCAAACCAAAATAAAGCATTTGAAATTAAAAAATTTTTCACTTCATTTCTTCCATAATTAAAAATATAAGTTCCCCAATCTTTATGTTCTCCCAATCGAGGGTCTTCGTGTTCATATAATGAAGTTCCATCAAACTTTCCTAAAGAATGAGAATCTTTAGGAAAATGGCCAGGTACCCAATCCATTATTACACCTATATTATTTTGATGAAGTTTATCTATTAAATACATAAATTCTTCAGGTTTTCCAAAACGGCTTGTAACAGCATAATATCCAGTTACTTGATATCCCCATGAAATATCTAATGGATGTTCTGCAAGACCCATTATTTCAATATGCGTATAGTTAAATTTTTTGACATATTCTAAAATTTTATCAGTTAATTCTAAATAAGACAAAAACTCGTTGTTTTCTTTTTTTTGCCAAGAACCGAGATGTAATTCATACACATTAATAGGTTCTTCCAGCCAGTTTATAGATGTTCTGTTTTTTAACCATTCGCTATCACTCCATGTATGCTTATTTTCAATATCATAAACAACTGAAGCATTTAATGGTCTTTTCTCACAAAAAAATGCGTAAGGATCTGATTTTAAAAGAATTTCACCATTTTTAGTTTTAATTTCAAATTTATATTTATCCCCTTCAGAAACTTTTGGAATGAAAATTTCCCATATACCAGAATCACCTAAAACTCTCATTTGATGTATTCTTCCATCCCAATTGTTGAAACTGCCTACTACGCTTACTCTTTTTGCATTAGGAGACCAAACTGAAAAATAAGTGCCTTCTACTCTATTAACTGTTATTTTATGTGCACCTAATTTTTCGTAAATCTTGTAATGATTTCCTTCATTAAACAGATGTCTATCAAAGTCTGAAATTATAGGTAAAAACGAATAAGGATCTCTTATAGTCCATTTGTTCCCTTCATAATCTTGAAATTCCAATCTATAAACAAAAATATCACTACTTCGAATGACTTTTTCATAAAGACCTTTTTCATGAATTTTTGTTAACATAGCTCGTTTATTTTTTGATATCATTGTAACTTTTTTACATGTTGGATGAAAAGCCCTTATAACAATTCTAGAATCATCAATTTTATGCATTCCTAAATATTTAAACGGGTCATGACAATCAGCATTAACTATTTCTAATATTTGTTGCTCCGTTAATAAAGACAAAACAAATCACCTCCAATTTTTATTGAAGAGTTAAAGTAATTAAAGTTAAATATTGATTGTCTAATCTAGCTCTTGTACCAAAAAAATTTCTTATAGCGTTAGCATAAAAATCAAATGAATCAAGAAAAGTAGTTACTATCATTTCAGCATAGTTTCCTTCAATTACAGGACTACTAACACTTACGATACCAGGAGTATTTCTTAAATGATTTCTGAATTCAATCATTTCATCTATATTTGTATTATGAAGGCTTATTTGTATAGGAAGACCATTTGCTAAGCTATCCATCCAATTCTTTATAATATCTTTAGACATTACTTCACCAACGGCAGTAGAAGCATTTTGAACTGCTTTTTTTGCAGCCACCATTGCTGAAATATCATTATCGCCTGCTTGTTCAAAAGCAGAAGATATCAATCTTCCTGTTTGAGTCCAGTAAGCTTTTAAATTAGCATTAGAACGAGCACCTTGCATTCCGTATATAGTTCCAGTAGATTCTCCAAAAACTTCTCCAGTAATTAAAACATCTACCCCATATTTTCTTAATGTAGTATAATCAGGATCTTCCCCTTCTCTTATCTGAATGAGTTCTTGTAATCTCTCTGTATCATATACATCAAAACCATATTGAAGTAATTTTGATTGCAGAGCTATTTCTGCACTTCTGTCTTCAAAAGTTAGAAGTCCTTTATAAGCTTTAGAAGGTAGCCATACTCCGATTTTAGGTTTGTTCATTTGCTGAATTATATAAAAATAATCGCTTTGGGGAATTTCTTTGCTTACTTCATATAAAACAGTTACCTTATAATAGACTGATTGATGAGGACCTTCATTTATTATTTTTTCACTTTTTATGTAGCCTTGTGTTTTAGTTAAAACTGTTCTATCAACAAGTGTAAAATTAGTAACTTGAGTAGTTCCAAAAACACTTAATCCAACCACTTCCTGTAAAGCTCTTAATCTTGAGTCTGTTAAAGCCGTAGTTCTGTCTGTACCAACACCTTCTACGGTTACAATAATTGTTTGAGGTTCTGCCGGGTTAGTCGTAGGTGTTGAAGGTTGAAAAGAGGGTTGTTTAGTTTGACCACCGCAAGAAACTAGAATCAAAAACAATCCTAAAATAATAGTTAATAAAAAAATCTTTTTCATAAAAAAACCTCCTTAAGTTTTAAATTAATTGTTTATGTAATAAAAACCATCTATTTCTTTTATTACAGCTTTTATCTGCATTTGCATTAAGACAGTCAAAATTTCTGATGTGTCTTCATCTAATTCTTCGCATAAAATTTCAATATTATTTTTTTCAAGTTTTATAAGATTAAAAATCTTTTTTTCAAAATCATTTAATTTTTTAGTATTTTGAATAAGTACATTATCTTCAAAAAATAAATCTCTTAATAAATCTAAAGAATAAATAGGAGTTGCCCCAAGATAAATCAAATAATTAGTTCCTTGAGAATTAATTCTTGTAATATCACCTGGTAATGCTAATACGTCTCTAGAATATTCAAAAGCATATCTTGCAGTTATCAAAGAACCGCTTTTTTTTGCGGCTTCTACTATAATTGTTTTTTCAGAAAGTCCAGCTATAATACGATTTCTGTAAGGGAAAGTGTGTTTCATAGGAGGCGTTCCAGGAAAATATTCAGAAATAATTAGTCCTTTTTCTTTAATCGAATTATATAAATCATAATTTGATTTAGGATAAATAATATCGATACCACATCCTAAAACTGCAATTGTATTTTCTGCGTTTTGATGAGAAATGGAATCTATACCAAAAGCTAATCCACTAACTATAGTATAATCTTTTAAAACAGAACAGATATTTTTTGTTAGTTCTCTTCCATAAGAAGATGGTTTTCTTGTTCCGACAATAGAAACACTATTGGTTTTAAAAAGGTTTAAGTTGCCTAAACAATATAAAATTACTGGTGGATCAGAAATTTTTTTTAATTTTTCAGAGTATTCCTCATCCCAATATGAAATAATCTTTAAATTAGGGACTTTTTTTAAGTTGTTTTTTATAACTTCTTTTTTTTCTTCATAATCATCTTTAAACATAGAAATATTTTTGTTGTTTTCTATTACATCAATTATTTCGAGGTTACTTTTTTTATAAACTTCTTTTAAAAGTATAATATCAAGCTTATTCATAAACTTCCCCTTTAATAAAAATTTCATAAATCTCTAAAATATATTATACCAAAAAAAAGCGACATTAAGTCGCTTTTTTTAAATTTAACATAAAAGAAATAAATTATTCTTCATCAGCTGTTCTGGGAATAATACATAAAAAATGTAAATCTTCATCGCTAGTATTTTTAAATTGATGTTCTACATTAGGAGGTACAAAAACATAACTTCCTTCATTAATCTTTTCATAAACAGTTCCGTTAAATACTTCACCCTCGCCTTTTAAAATATAAACTTCATGTTCCCAGAAGTGAGTATGTCTTGGAGAATTTCCCCCAGGTTTAACTATGAAAAGTCTCATTACAAAATTCGGTGCTCCCATTTTACTACCTATTAATATTCTTTTTTCCACATTTTTAACTATTTCATTATTAATAATTTGAGGCTCAATTTCTCTGTAATTTCCTACAATTACTTTTTCCATATTTTCACCTCCATAAATTAGAAAATCAGTCTTTTGATAATGATACAACTATTTTTCTATAAGGTTCATAACCTACTGAGATAGTTTTTAAATCAGGATAAGTTTTTCTAATATATTCATGTACTGTTTTTCTTTCAAAAGAAAACATAGGAGCCAATTCTACAGTTTCAAGAGAATTTATAACTTTTTTTGCAGCGCTATCAGCAATTTCTTCAATTTTTTTTCTGCGGTTTTTTCTATATTCTCCTATATCAAGTTTTACATCTATTTTTGTATCAGTCATTCTATTAACATATATCATTATCAAATGTTGCAGAGCGCCTAAAGTTCTACCATGTTTTCCAATTACTTTCCCTAAACCATCGCCTTCAAGGAATATAACAATAGTTTTTCCAAATATTTTCACACTTAATGAAACGTCTACATTCATTTCTTTCATAATCTCTTTTATGAAAGATTCAACACGATTAATCACGTATTTTTCGTTTGTAGAAGCTTCTATAATTGCGGGTTTGCTCCCAAAACCAAATATAAAACCTTTATTTGAATCCTGAATTATATTATAACTCATTTCTTCGCTTGCTACTTCAAGTTCTTTTAAAGCACTTTCAATGGCCTCTTCTACAGATTTTGCAGTGAATTGTTTTGTGAGTAGTTTCAACATCTAAAAATTACCTCCTAACAGGTTTTGGTCCAAGACCAAATAATTCTCTAAGTGTTAAACCTTTTATATCATGTTTTCTATTGTTGAAAAAGGTCATAACTAATTGTATTAAAGCATTTACAGTATAATATAAAAATACTCCTGATGGAAGATTAGCAAGAAATATTGGGAAAATTAAAGTCATAATAATATTTTGCCAAGCCATTTTTGCATTCTGAGATGTGAGTAAAGCATTTAGCATATAAGCGGCTAAACTTATCAAAATCAAAAGAAAATTCTTTGAAAAACCGCCATCTGACAAATCATTCCAAAATAAAAATCTTGGATTATAAGCAAAACTTTCACCAAAGTATTGAATAGCTTGCCAAAGAACTATAAATACAGGTAATTGAATTAATGATGTTAAACATCCTGCGGGATTAACGTTGTGTTCTTTATAAAGTTTAGCAAGTTCTTCCTGTTGTTTTTGTGGATCTTTATATTTTTTCTTTATTTTATCCATTTCAGGTTGCATTTTTCTCATAGCAAGCATTGTTTTTGTTTGTTTATGATACAAAGGGTAAAGCACGAGTCTAATTAATATTGTAAATATAATTATTGCCCAACCAAAATTACCAGTAATTTTAAATAAAAACCATAAAAATTCAGTAAACCAGAATACAATATAATAAGTCCATGAGTATGCATTTAAATTTTTAAGCATAGCATCTATGTCTTTATTAGTTTCGTCAGAAAAAACTTCTCTTATAAAAGTTTTTTTCAAAGGTCCCATGTAAACTGTTGCAGTTGTAATTCCTTCAGTATAATATTGAAAATCAGATATTTCTGAAGAAGTTTCGATTGCCATTACTGCTTTGAATTTTTCTGTTTTGCTTCCTGTAAAAACTTGATCAATATAAGATACTAATTTGTTATCAATTTTTCTTGTTCCATATTGAAAAGAAATAAGTGGAATAGCAACATTTCCCGTTAATCCGGATATGGTTACTTCATATTGAAAATAGGAATTATTATAAAATCTATAATTTTTGATTCCATTATTTTCAAAATAATAAGTTACATCTAAAAACTCATTATTATAATCAATACTATATTCATAGTGAGAAGGGAAAATTTTTTCTCCAGATACATCAAAAATATCAAAACTGTCGAGACCGTATTGATAAATTTGAATAAAATCACGTCTACGTGTTTCAAAAATACGGAAATCAATAATTTCTCCATTATTTCCCATTGTGAATTTCATTAACTTTAATTCCACTTCTAAGTTTCCAGTATCAGTTTTATTTACGTTAATTTGAGGTAAAGAAAAAATAGAAACAGTTAGGACCAAAAGTCCTATAATCATTATAAATCTTTTCACTTGGTCACACTTCCTCTCGAATTATTATCATTTCTTTTTATAAAAAAAGAAAAATTTTCTGGAACCGGATCTTTTCCACCTTTAAAAAAAGGATTACATTTTAATATTCTTTTTAAGCTTAAAAAAGAGCCTTTCAAAACACCAAATTTTTCAATAGATTTATAAGCATAAACAGAACATGTAGGAGTAAATCTACATGAAGGTGGTTTTATAGGTGAAATGAATTTTTTGTAAAAAGTTATCATATAAAGAAAGAATCTTTTCATTTTAATTTCCCCATAAGTTCTTTTAAATGAGTTTCTATCTCAAAAAAAGAAATTTCACTAAAGCGAGCAGAAAGAGATTTTCTTGGAATAAAAAGATAGTCGTAACCATCTAAAAATAATTCTTTGTTAAGCCTGTATATTTCTTTGATATATCTCTTTAATTTATTTCTACATACAGCCTTCCCAAATTTTTTTCTTATAGATACAGCAATTCTTGGATATTCCAATTCGTTTTTTATATATACAATAACAAAAAAGTTTGAAACTAATCTGTTTTTGCTTTTGTATAAATTCTGAAAATCTCTTCTCAATCTTATATGCTCATAGCTTTTAAATGATTTTGATTTCATCAAATTTAAACTGATAATTTCTTTCTTCCTTTTGCTCTTCTTCTGCTTAAAACTTTTCTACCACCAGCGGTTTTTTTTCTAACGAGAAATCCATGCGTTCTCTGTCTTTTTCTTTTTGAAGGTTGATATGTTCTTTTCATTTTAATTCCTCCTTAATATTTTTTAAAGTAATCATCCTTTATTATATACATAAAATTGTGTTTATGTCAATAAAATCAAGTTACAATATTATTTTTAAATTGATAATATATTTATTATCGGCTCAACTATTTTGCCACAAAAATTCAAAAATATCAAGTGTTTTTTTATTAAAATAATGATAAATTTTATAATTTATATTTTATTATTAATTTTTAACATAAAACACTATAGATTATAACAAAAAAAATAATAAGTTTATTTTAATAGTGTATAATTATAAAAAAAGAAACGGGAGGTTTTTTAATGATTGCTAAATATAAATGTTTAAATTGTATTATTAATCATGCTTCTAAACTTTTTGAGAAAACAGAAAAAACTTTAGACATCTCTCAGGAAGAAATTTTTAACAATTATAAAAAAATAATAAGTTATTTAATAGAAAAGGCTGTTTGGGGTAAAAAACCAATAGAAATTTCTTTGCCTTTATATGAAAAAATGGAAGAAGTTTTTGGAAAAAATGATTATTTTGAAAACGAAAAGATTAAAGCGAATAATATATTTTTAAATATGTATGATGAATTGATATTTATGTGTGAAAATTCAGAAGATAAAATTCATTCGGCATTAAAATTATCTGCAGTCGGTAATTATATAGATTTTGGTATTAACAATGCTTTTGGAGAATTAGAATGGGAGATTGAAAATCTTCTAAAAACAAAAGAATTTTATTTAAATGATATAGAATTATTTAAAAAGGATCTTGAGGTAGCTAAAACGCTTTTATTTATCCATGATAATGCCGGAGAAATCGTATTAGATAAGATTTTAATTCAAGTTATAAAAAATATTTTTCCAAATATAAAAGTTTATTCTGCTGTTAGAAGTCAACCTATAATAAATGATGCAACTTTATATGACGCTGAATCTATAAAATTAAATGAGCTTTCATTAGTTTTAGAAAGTGGATCTAAATATCCAGGTACTTTATTAAGTAATGTTTCGGGAGAATTCAGAAATATATTTAATGAAGCAGATGTCATAATTTCAAAAGGTCAAGGAAATTATGAAGGTCTTGTTGGAACGGGCAAAGGAATATTTTTTATACTAATGGCTAAGTGTGACGTTGTTGCAGAAAGCTTAAATATGAAAAAAGGCGATATTGTGTTGAAAAAAATTTAGGCGGAATTAAAATACTTTAAACCAAATTTCTTTTTTTTAATAATCTGCTTTTGAAATATGATTTTTTCAAAACGCTTTTCGCTTTTAAATGTAGTGTAACAGCCACGCTGAACTTTGCACGGCGTTACAGCACTTATGACAACGTAGGTATTTTTATAGTTAGATTGGAAAAAACACTAAAACAAGCACTTGTACTTAATTCCCCTCTTGAGGGGTGGCAACCGAAGGTTGACGGGGTGGACAGATTTTTGTAAATGCTTATAATAATGAAAAGGTAAACATTGGATAAAATAAATCGCTCACAAAATCAAATTTTCTAAAAAACAAA
>CAYZNB010000118.1:7764-9354 GCA_964478535.1 uncultured Thermotogaceae bacterium | reverse complement strand
TTTAAAATTAAAAAGTGAGGTGGATTTAATGGAAATGAAGTGGTGGATTCTTATTGGTCTTTTAGCAACGGCATTAGTTGGCGGAATAGCTTATTTATTAGTACCAGTAAAATCTGAAACTGTAGAGCAGAATGTCATAGTGAGAGAAGAACAAGTGAATGATATAGTTCCAGATTCAAAAATAGTAAAAACTTTAATTACTTCTGAATTTAAATTTGAAGGTGAAAACATGAAAGCAGAAATAATTATTTCTAATATTAGAATTCATATGCCAAGAATTATTTTTACTGATGAAAATGGTAAAAATATTTCAAGAATTGAAAAATTTCCATTTTATATTCATTTTGGTGTTGGTGAAAGAAACACCGGTGGATATTCAATCAATATTTTAAAACACGAAAAAAATATTGAAGAAAAAATAATTTATATCGATGCTTTCTTAAAAGAACCTGGAATGGGAGAATTTGTTACTACAGCATTTTCATATCCTTCAGCAGCTTTAAAAGTAATAGATGATTTAGACTCTGGAGAATGGACTGTTATAGTGAATATCTCGAGAAAAGATGGCGACGGATACAAATTAACTGAAAAAATAAATATTAATTAATTTTAAAAAATGCGGTTGAAAATTCAACCGCATTTTTTCTCATAAATTTACAAATTCTATTATTTTATTGTAAAAAGCTTTTTCGTTATAAATACATTCAAACAACTCATGCTTACCTTTTTCAAAAGAAACTTTTGTAATGTTATCTTGAATTATTTTATCATACTCTGATACATTTATTATTTTATCTTCTTTTCCATAAAGCAATAACATCGGTAATTTTAGATCATCTATTTTTTCAAGCGCTTTCTCCGCTTCATTAAACATCATCATGGCCGTTCTTATAGTAATTTTATCATGAACTAAAATATCATTTTTATATTTTTCAATTGCATTAAGATTTGTCGATAAATCTTCGAGTTTTATTCTATTGGATATCTGCATTTTTTTAAATATCTTTAAAAAAGCTAAAAGCACTTTATTCTTAGCAATATTTCCTATTGCAGGGTCTGACAATATAAGTTTTTCAGGTTTTTTTTCAGTAAATTGACAAAATCTTGTTGCCAATAACCCTCCTAAAGAATGTCCAAATAAAATATAATTATCCGGAATATAGTTTTCAATATAATTAAATAATTCTTCCAAACTTGAGATATCTCCTCTTAATCCTTCTGATTTACCATGTCCTGGCAAATCAAAAGTAAAAACCTTTACACCATTTTCATTCAACAATTTAATTAATTTTAAATACCTTCCTGAATGTTCTCCTAATCCGTGAATTATAAGAAGATTATTTTTAATTTCATTTTCTGGCAAAAAATATTTTGTGAATAAATTCATAAAACTTCCCCCCTTAATAATTTTATTTCTTTCCATGTTCAAATAATCCAAGTTTTACATAAAAGTGATGAAAATTTAATTTATATAATTATATCATATCTAATCCTTTATATTCAATCGAAATGTTGATTAGAATATTTGATTAGGAAGAAAAAATAGGGTTAGATTTCTAAGTGTTTTATGTAGCGTAACAACCAAAAGTC
>CAYZNB010000118.1:0-7664 GCA_964478535.1 uncultured Thermotogaceae bacterium | reverse complement strand
TGTTAATAAAATCAAAAAGAAAATATATGATTAAATGCTCTTTTAATTTAATAAAATGTGATATAATTGTTCTATAAAATAAAAAATCACCGGGGGTTTAAAAAAATGCAGGTCATAAGATATTATGAAGAAAAATTTGAGCATATTTATATTAATGATAACTATAGCAAAGTTGTGGAAAAATTTTCAAATAATATTTCTATTGATTCTTTAGTTATATTAAGGAGCGATCAAACTTTATATAATATAATTTTAAGAGAAGAATTAACTAATTTTAAAGATATTAGCGAAAATACAAAAATTTATGAAATTATTGATCCGGTAGAATTTTTCCTTTATGATGATGATTTAATAGAAGATGCTGTAAATATAATGTCTGAAAATAAAATAAAAACACTTCCCGTTGTAGATGTTGAAATGTATCCTTTAGGTCTTTTTGGTTTTTATCAATTAATAAAAGCTTTCCAATCAGTTGCAGCTATGGATGAACCAGGAACAAAAGTTATGATAATTCTTGACGATCTTCCGGGCCAATTAAATACTTTATTAAATGTTCTTTCAAAAGAAAATGTGAATATTTTATCTCTCATAACAAATAAACTTGATAATAAAAAAAGATCTGTTACTTTAAAATTTAATGTAAAAAATGTAAATCTAATTTCAGAAATTTTTGAAAAAAATGATCTTGACTATGAAACAATTTTCGAAGAAGATATTAATTTAAGCATTCCTGGAGGTAATTTTTAATGCAACTTGACATAATTTTGAATGGATCTGTAATTTGGATTCCTGAAAGAGTCCAAGGATCATATTCAACTGTAAGTCTTTTGACTTTTAATGACAGAAAAATTCTTGTTGATCCAAGCATTATACAATCTCTAAGATTTATAGAAGAAAAATTCGTTGATATGAAATTAAAACCCGAAGAAATAACTGATATTTTACTAACTCATTTTCATCTTGATCATGCTTACAACAGTATTTTTTTTAAAAATGCAGATATTTATGTTCATGAAAATTATGATAATAAAAATTTTTCAAATTTTGGTATTTTAATGGGTCAGGCATATCAGAAAATGTATGAAGAAACAAAAGATAGAATAAAAAAAATTAAAGATAATGAAATATTATTTGAAAAAATTAAAGTTATTCATACGCCATTCCATTCAAGAGATCATTTATCTTATTTTGTAGATACAGATAATTATGGAAAAGTTTTTTTCCCTGGTGATATTTGTATGACTAGAATCGAATTTTTTGATATGCAAAGAAAATTAAGAAATGATTCTTCTTCAGAAATATTGAGAAAATACGCTAAAATGGCAGATTATCTAATTTTTACTCATGACAGCCCCTTTAAATTATAAAATGGAGGTGTATTAATGAAAACAGGTTATATTTCATACGAAGTAGCCCCCTTTGCAAAAGTAGGCGGTCTTGCAGATGTTGCTGGAGCATTACCTAAATATTTAAAAAAAATGAGCGAAGATATTTTTGTAGTAATGCCTTATCACAAAGTTATAGATTCTAACCTTTCTTCAAAAATTGAATTTGTAAAAACTGAATTGTACCCTATATCACATACTTTTAAAAAAGCTTTTTCAGTTTATAAAACAATATTGCCTAATTCAAATGTTACTGTTTATTTATTAAAAAATGATGATTTATTTTATACTGAAGAAATATATTCAGATGATGTCGATGTAAGTCTTCAAAGTTCTTATTTTTGTGATTGTGTATTGACATTAATAAAAGATCTTGAACCCGATACTCAAATAATCAATGTTAATGATTGGCAAACCTCTTTGATTCCAATTTACTTAAAAATTAATTATTCTGATGATCCTATATTAAGCTCTATGGGAACCGTTTTAACTATTCATAATTTAGGTTTTCAAGGCATTTTTGATTCTTCAAAAATTGAAATGTGTGGATTTCCTGCTTATTTATATAACATTGATGCACTTGAATTTTTTGGGAATATTAATTTTTTAAAGGGTGGAATACTTTTTTCGGATGTAATAAACACTGTAAGTAAAACTTATGCCGAAGAAATTCAAACTGAAGAATTTGGAAATAAATTAGATGGAGTTCTTCGAATAAAATCAGAAAATTTATATGGTATATTGAATGGAATAGATTATGAAATTTACGATCCTTTAAAAAATAAAAATTTATTTTTTCCGATCAAAAACTTTGAGTATAAACAAAAAAATAAAATTGAACTTCAAAAATATTTAAATTTAAAAGAAGATAAAAATAGACCGGTTATTTCTTTTATAGGAAGGTTATTTGATCAAAAAGGTGTGGATCTAATTGCAAATACAATTGAATTTGCTTTGATGTATGATATTAATTTTGTTCTTTTGGGTACTGGAGATAAAAAATATGAAAACTTTTTTAAAAATTTGAGCGAAAAATATCCTGATAGAGTTTTTGTTAAAATTGGATTTGATGTTGAATTAGCTGAAAAGATTTATGCAGGTTCAGATATTTTTGTAATGCCTTCAAAATATGAACCTTGTGGACTTGGACAAATGTATTCAATGCGGTTTGGAACTATTCCAGTAGTTAGATATACCGGTGGTTTAGAAGATACAGTTAGAGAATTTTATTCTTCTTCAGAAACAGGCACCGGATTTGGTTTTTATGATTATGAAGATTGTTCCTTTTATAAAGCTCTTACAAAATCCATATTTTATTTTAAAAATAATAAAAGTGATTGGGAAAAAATTTTTGAAAACTGTATACAACAAGATTTTTCTTATGAAAAAACTGCAAGTCAATATAAAGAACTCTATAAAATAACATATTCCCAAATAAAGAGGTGAATATGTTGAAAGAGTTAAGAAAAGATCCCATAACAAGAAGATGGGTTATTATTTCTAAAGAAAGAGCAAAAAGACCTCATGAATTCGAAAAAACAGTAGAAACACCTATAAATTTTTGTCCTTTTGATTACGGAAACGAATCACTTACTCCTCCTGAGGTTCTCTCATTTAGAAATGAAGGAACTAAAGCAAATGAATCTGGTTGGTGGGTTAGAGTTGTTCCAAATAAATTTCCTGCTTTAGATAATAAAATAGATTTTGAAAAAAAAGGTGAAGGAATTTATGATAAAATTACTGGGTATGGTTATCATGAAGTAGTAATCGAAACACCTGAACATAACACTAATTTTTCAAAGATGTCTGTTAATCAATTGAAAGAGATTTTATGGGCTTATTTAAAAAGGTTTAATGAAATAAAAAAAGATTCTTCAATTAAATATATTCAAATATTCAAAAATAGCGGTAAAGATTCTGGAGCGAGTTTGTCTCACCCTCATTCACAAATTATAGCTACACCAATTGTTCCTTTTGTAATTCAAGAAGAACTTGAAGGGGCTTCTCAATATTTTAAGTTTAAAGAAAGGTGTGTATACTGCGATATTATTGACGAAGAAATTCGATTAAAACAGAGAGTAGTATACAAAACTGAAAATTTTATAGTTTTAGAACCTTATGCTTCAAGATTTCCTTATGAAACTTGGATTTTGCCTTTAAATCATTCACATGATTTCAGTTCAATAACTGATGAACCATTATTAATAAATGATTTGGCAAATGTATTAAATGTTTTTTTTAAAAGATTTGATGAAATTCTTGAAAATCCCCCTTTTAATCTTGTTTTACATACATCTCCTTTTATACAAGGCACAAACGAATATTACCATTGGCATATTGAAATAATTCCAAGAATTTCAAATATTGCTGGATTCGAATGGGGAACTGGGTTTCATATTAATTCTGTGCTTCCTGAATTTGCCGCAAAAGAATTAAAGAAAGATCTATAAAAAATATTTCTCTGAAAAGGAGGGGAAAATTATGAAAAAATTTCTTTTAGTAAGTATTTTATGTTTTAGTATCATTGGTCTTTTCGGTATAAGTTTTTCTGTAGAACCTATGTTCACCACAGTACAGGTTGGAGAAACGGAATATTTATTTTATTCTATAACTCCTGTATTTGATTTTAATGCAATTAAAATCGGTTTTGGGATAAATATGTTCCAGGATGAAATAGGTGGACAATTTTATTATGGCAATCCAAGAAATATTGGGTCAGATGGAACAGATAATTTATTGAATGCTTTTTCGCTTAATTTTTTAGAACTGAATTTTAAAAGTTTTGGGGCTAGATACGGACATATGAACACTTACACCCACGGATTAGGATTATTAATGCATAGATATTCCGTACCTTTTGCAAAATCTTTTGATGTAAGACTTGGAAATACTTCAGAGGGAATTAATTTAAAAGCTCATGTTCCTTTTCAAATAGATTCTTGGAGTCCTTTTGAACTCAGCCAAAGCTCAAAATTGTATTTTATGGAAAGCACTTTAAGTCTAGGAAATCTTAAACTTTCTTTATTAGGCGGGACAAATCTTTCTTTAAACAAAGAAGCTCCATTGCAAAGAAACGATTATATAGGTTCTGCAGGTATTTATTATGACCTTTTATTTTTAAACACAGGAGTTGAAGCGGCTGTTATTATTACTGAAGATGCAGAAAATCCTGATAACAATACTTTTGGATATTTAGCTGGTATTGGTGGTGGATTCGATTTTGGATTCTTAACTTTCAGAGCACTCCCTATATTATATATGACTGAAAATACAGTTATAGGATATCTTGATAGAAATTATTATAAAGAAGAAAACCACACAAAATTTCTTGATGATAAAAGAGTTGGGGGGTTATTTGAAATAAATTCGAATATTTCTGACATTTTTAATGGGAATATTAGATTTACTTACAATTTTGATTCTTTCCCAGTTGGTAAAATCGAAAATGAACACTTAGAAGGTCTTGTAAGAATAAATTCTCCTTTTGAAGATGTTCCATTTATAGTTTCCGGTTTTTATTCAAGAACTTTTAAAGAAGATAATTTCTTCAACATTTTTGAAGGTTTATTTAATGAATATACAACTGCGGAATATGTTATATCTTACCCACTATTTGATGGATTATATATTTCTTATGTTAATTATTTTTCTTATAACTATGAAAACCCTGAAGAAAGCGGATTTAAAAATCGTGTCGATATGCAAGCAAGTTTAAATTTTTAATAAAAAAATTGTTTAGTTGGTTAGCAGAAAGTTGGTTAGGGATATCAAAAAAACTAACCAACTTTTAGCTAACCAACTTTTTAGTTCTTAAAAAAGTTTTAAGAAAGGTGTGTTAACATTTGAATTATTATAATTTAATTCCATTAACTGGTAGAATTTTTAATATTTATACTTATAAATATCCAGAAAAAATTTATTTGGGTCAAAGAGCGATAATTGATTTTAATGGTAAACAAGTTATCGGTCTTGTATTCGAAGAAAATTTGGAAAACAATTTAAAGGATAAAAATATAAAAAATATTGATTTTATAATTGATAAAAAACCTATTTTAAATAAATATCATCTTGAACTTATCAGAAAAGCAAGTGAATTTTTTCTAATTCCTTTAAGTGATACTGCAAAACTTTTATTTCCTCCAATATCTACTGATATGTATAAATTAGTGCTTGTTCCAAATAATGAATTAGCTCCATTTCAGAAAAAAATTTATTTAAATGATTATTATAAAATGTATGATGATAAAAAAAAGGCTAAAGAAAGACTCAAAGAGCTTCTTAATAATAATATTGTTCATTTAACTTTAACTACCTCTAAGTTTTTAAAAGAAAAACCTAAATTTATTGATTTGAAAATTTCTAATGAAAAAATCTGGGATTTAAAATTATCTTCAAGCGCAATAAATGTTGTGAATTTTTTAAATATAAACGGAAAAACAGAGTTAAAAAATTTATATGAAGAAAACATTGTTTCAAAGCAAAGTAGTGTTATCAAAACACTTTTAAAAAAAGGAGTTATTAAAATATTTGACTCTGAAAATATCTGTTATTATCCTAAAAAATTATCATGTGATCAACTTAAAAGTATATCTATCTTTAAAAATTCTAATAAAAAGAAATATTTTTTATATGGGGTTACAGGAAGTGGAAAAACAGAAGTTTTTTTTAATATCGCTGAAGAACATTTAATAAACAATAAAAAAGTTATAATTTTAGTACCAGAAATTTCTTTAACTCCTCAAACTGTCAATAGGATTAAAGAAAGATTTCCAAATTATATTGTAGAAATGTTTCATTCCGGACTTTCAAATTCAAAAAAAACAAAAAATTGGTATGCTTGCACCAAAGGTGAAATTGATGTTATAGTTGGAACAAGAAGTGCTATTTGGCTTCCAATGAAAGATTTATCTCTAATAATTATTGATGAAGAACATGATTCTTCATATTATCAAACAGAAAAGGTAAATTATGATACTATTTCTGTTGCTGAAATGAGAAGTGATATTGAAGGAATTAATATTCTATTATCAAGTGCAACACCTAGAGTTTTTGATTATAAAAAAGTTAATGATAATATTTATGAGCTTGCATTATTGAAAGAAAGATATTTTTCAAAAATGCCAGAAATTGAAATTATAGATATGAAAAAAGAAAAAAAATATAATTGGATTTTTAGTCATACCGTCATAAAACAGATTAAGAAAACTTTATCTGAAGATAAGAAAATTATTATATTTACTCCAACAAGAGGCTATGCAAATTATATAATGTGTTCAGATTGCGGTTATATATTTAAGTGTGAAAATTGTGATGTCTCTATGACTTATCACAAAAATGATTCGAAATTATCTTGTCATTATTGTGGATTAGAAAAAAAAATTCCTGATAAATGTCCAATATGTAAAAGTTATAATTTACAAAGTCGCGGATACGGTACAGAAAAGGTTGTATCTGATATAATGAAAATTTTTCCTTCTGAAGAAGTTGTAAGAATCGATAGAACCGTCATCAAAAATTATGAAGAACTTAAAAAAACTTTTAACTATATTAAAGAACCTGGAAAAAAAATTATTGTGGGCACAAAAATGATTACAAAAGGTTTAGATATAGAAGATTTACAGCTTGTAATAATATTGGATTTTGAAAGATATTCCAATTTTCCTGATTACACTTCATTTGAAACCGCATCTTCATTATTAATTCAAGTAGCTGGAAGATCTGGTCGTAGAGAAATAGGAAAGGTTTTGGTACAGAGTTTTAAATTAGAAAAAAATTCTTACGAATATCTTATAAATCATGATTATAACAAAATTATAGATAAAGAATTAAATGAAAGAAAAGAATTTGGATATCCCCCTTTTAATGAAATGTATCTTTTTATTATTTCAAATGAAGATATAAAAATAGTTGAAGAAACTAGTAATTCTTTAATTAATGATTTAAAAAACACCTTCACAAACTCGAAAATTTTAGGTCCTACAACTCCTTTAATCTCAAAATTAAAAGGAAATTATAGAAAACAAATATTATTTTTACCGAAAATAATTGATAAAAATTTGTTGTTTCCGATAATAAAAAAATATGATAAATTACTTTATTTATATGTCAATCCGCCAACTACAATTTTATGATTCTATGTATTTTTTGTACGTTTAACACTTCAAAAAAATGGTAGTAAATTGGAATAAAATTTTTAGTTGGTTAGGAAGAACATTTTTATGTTTACCGTTTTTTGATTTTAATGTAGTGTAACAGCCACGCTGAACTTTGCACGGCGTT
>CAYZNB010000117.1:0-9395 GCA_964478535.1 uncultured Thermotogaceae bacterium | reverse complement strand
ACAGGGAGGTTCCCTTTTTTTCAACCCTTATCTTTTCTTATTACAGGAATGCTCCATTATAATAAATTTTTGTTTTCTTAATCAATTTCTTTTAAATCAAATAATTCTTCTATCGGTGTATTTAAAGCATTTGCAATTTTTTGAGCTGTATTAATTTTTGGAATTATTAATCCTTTTTCAATTCTCATTATTGTAGTATAATTTAATCCTGATTCATTCGCAACATCATTAAGTGTTTTCCCGTTTTTTTCTCTAATTCTTTTCATATTTGAATTCATTCTATTCCCCCTTTTTTGTATTTGCGAATTTGCAGTTGCAATCTTGCGATTCAATTAAATTATACTGCGTTTACGCAATAATTTCAATTGATAAAAAGTTAATTTTAAATTAATTTTTGCATACTCGCAGTAACTTTGGTATAATTCAATTATATTTAGAATGAGGTGGAATCATGCAAAACAATGAAAGATTTATTGGCAAAAAAATAAAAGAAATAAGAATTTCAAAAGAAATGTCTATTGAAAAACTAGCTCAAATTGTAGGCGTTAGCAACACAACTATATATAGAATAGAAAGAGGTCAAGAGCCAGGAGCTATTAATTTACTAAAAATAGCGAATGCTTTAGAAATAAGTTCAGATAAACTATTAGGAATAGAAAAAGACAATTTTTTTAATAAAATAAATTCAAATAAAGTAATTCCTATATATGATAAAAATATTGATGACTTAGAAAATTTTCCAGAACAAAATATTTTAGATTATATCTCTATTCCAAAAAATAAAAATGCAGATTTTGCATTAATTATTGAAGAAAATAGTATGAATCCAAAATTTAAAACAGGTGATATTGTTTTTTTTAAAAAACAATCTTTTCTTAAAAATGGAGAAATAGGAGCTATATCCTATAACGAAAAAAAAGTAGTAATCAAAAAATATTTACAAGTATCAGAAAATGAAGTTCAACTAATTTCTATTAATAGTAATTGCCCCACTATTGTAATTAAAGGAGATCTCCAAAAAACTTTAAAGTTTTTTGGAAAAGTTATTGGATATTTATGTTGGGAATAATTTTTTATTCATAATTTAAAAATAAAAACGACTTTTTATTTAAAAAGTCGTTTTTATTTAGTATATGCTATATTTATTTTTTAAAAAAACCGTAACCCACATTAGTTTTTGCTCCCAAACCCAAATCTAAGATTATTTTTTGGAAAAATTCTTCTTTTTCTTTAGCTGTTATTATTATTTCTTCATTGTATTTAAAATCATTAAGTATAAAATCAAACTTGAAAAATACATTTGGAAGAACTTTCAAAAATCTTATAGGAATTGGATTTTTAAAACAATCGCTATTATGAGGGGCTATATAATCTTCTCCAATATAATTTGATTCCTTTTTATTATCTATGGAATCCTTACCAACTATATACGCATCAAAAAAAACATCTCTATTTGAAGAAGCTATTTGATTCCCATTTAAATCAATACCTTCAAAAATGTTATTCTCAAAATGTTTTAAAAAATCCTCAATTTTTGACGAAAAATTTTTCTTAATAGACTCTTTAAAATATTCCTCAATAAACTTTTTTACTTCTGATTCTGATTCTGATTTTGAAACGGTAAAATATTTTCTAAAAACGC
Organism: uncultured Thermotogaceae bacterium; assembly: GCA_964478535.1. Taxonomy (GTDB): domain Bacteria; phylum Thermotogota; class Thermotogae; order Petrotogales; family Petrotogaceae; genus CAYZNB01. The sequence goes on along the minus strand of CAYZNB010000117.1, from coordinate 7,753 downwards.
TCCTTAAAACCCCTTTTATAGAAGAACCGGGAATAACAGGTAATCCGCTCGTGTAATCAAATTCAAATCCTAATTTATATTCTGGCTTTTCATTATTATTAGGTTTTTTCCCTATTTCATGATTATATCCTGAACCTATTAATAATCCTGGATAAGTAGTTTTTAATTTAAAACCAAACAATTTTAAAGTTTTATCTCCGTTATTTCCAAAATTTCTTTTATTTTCATTAATTGATTCTTCTAAATTTCTGTTATTTTCATTAATTGATTCTTCTAAATTTCTGTTATTTTCATTAATTGATTCTTCTAAATTTATTTTTTCTAATTCATTATTCAATTTTATTATTGAATATATACTATTTTTATCTTTTAAATCTTTTAAATCTTCAAAATAATAATAATTTTTAAAATACTCAAATCCCAAATTAACATTTTTTTTATACATCACTATCACTACCAATTTTTGAGTCGTTGGTTTTAAAAACTTTTGTTAAGTTTTTAATTGCTAAATAACATAGCATTATATCTTCTTTATATTCTTTATCTATAAATCTATTGATTTCTTGATTTTTTAGTTCCTTATTTTCCTTAGCTTTTTTTAACAAAGGTAATAATAAGGATATTTCTTTGCTAGTATCTTTATTGACAAAAGAATATTTAGCTTCATTTAATCCTGACAAAGCCTCTTTTAATAATAAAATAAAATCTTTTTTTCCTTTTTCCCATGTATCAGAATTTTCATTTTCATATTGAATTAAAGTAATAAGCAACCCACTTTTTACAACAGTTGGTCCAAAAGAATTGATATAGCTTTTTTGTTCGCTTTTCATAGGCTTTTTTTCATAAATACATTTCATTTTTTCTAAAACATCAGGAATTATTTTCTCTAACTTTGATTTATTTATCATTTTATTTTACTTCCTCAAACAAACAATAACCATATCCGATAGTTGCATTAGCTCCTATTTGAATAATTTTATTATTAATTTCCTCTGAAAAATATTTGATAAGGCTTTCTTTATTATTATTATTATCTATTTCAGAGAAAAAAGTATAAAATATTGTTTCTCTCGGAACAAATTCTTCATACCAAAGATTTTTACTTAATCCATTTTCAAGATGATTTCTTGCAATTACAGGGAGTTCATTCACTACTTCTTTAAAATTTTCAAGTGTTTCTTTATAATTTTTTTCAAAGTCTTCTTTGCACTTTTCAAAGACTTTTTTGCATTTTTCTAAGTCTTCTTTGCAATTTTTTTCAAGTATTTTCATATATTGACATTTAATAATTTTATCATCAATATCATCAATATCCTTATTATTTTTAATTAACAATTTATACATTTCTTCTAATTCCATAGTTATTTGATCACAGGTTTTCATTGCATAATTTTTTCCATAAGTGTTTGAAACAAACGGATAAGCGAATAATTTCGCATCAAAAAAAATTATTCTTCCTCTTCCTTCGGTTTCACTACCAAAATAAGAATTAACTTTATTCTTTTCATCATTCTTTTCATTATTCTTAAAATATTCTCTTATAGCTCCTTTTAAACTAGAAGAATTTATAATTGGAAATTTTGTGATAGAATCTCTTTGAACACTATTTTCCACTAAATTCAATTCATTTTCTCCGCTTCCAACATGAAGGTTTGTTTTACATGTAATTTTAAATAATTTAATTATACTCATTAATTTCACCACCCTTATAATAATAATTAAATCCTATTTTTTTAGCATTTTCATAACTATTTAATTCTTTTTCTAACTTTTCAATATTTTGATTTTTCACATATAAAACTGTTCCTGAAGATAATAATTCTCTGTTTTCAAAATTAAAAGAGTTATTATTTGAGTTAAAATTTTTAAAATTTGTTGTTTTAGCAATAGCAAATTCTACATTTTCATTATAAATGTCTTTATCAATAAATGTACTGCTTATTAAATAAATTTTAGAAAAGTGCTCGTTGCAACCCATATATTTTTCTAGTTTAGATAACTTTTTATTTATTAATTCTTCAATTTCACTTTCTTCTTTTTCTTCAATAAAAGAAATTTTAAAATAACTGTTTTCACCACCTAAATATACTATATTTTCGTATTTATCGAAAGATTCTTCTGTTTCTAATTCTAAATAAAAAGCAAATTTTAATTTTTTACACATTTCATATTTTTGAATCATATAATAATTGTTATCTTCTTCTTTATTTACTCTATTTGTAGAATTTAAAAGATTAACATAACTTTTAATTTTTTCTTTAAAAATTTCATTTTCTTCTTTTTGTGACAAAGTTTTTAAATTAATATATGAATTATTTAATCCTTTTTTATCATCATATTTTTCTAACAAATAAAACTCTTTAGAATTATCTTTATCGTAATTAACTAAGAATTTTTTATTTTTATTTAATGAAAAAATTTCATTATTATTTCCTGTTTCACTATTTTCTTTTGAAGGTAAAAAATCTAAAGGTGTTTTTATATAAAGATTTTCGTCCATAATAAAAATTGGAGATATTTTTTTTATTTTTCCAAAATTTTGATCTTCTTTTTTAAAACAAAAACTTTCTTTTCCAATAATTTTTACAATGGCTTCTTTCTCTTCTTTACTATAATCATTCGAGTTTTTAAAAAGGTTATTTTTTATCAGCATTTCTTTCCTAATCATTCCTAACAAACTACTTTGTTGAGGGAATTTTTCAGATTTTACAAAATAATATTTTTCTTCTTTTTTAGAACTATTAATCTCATTTGAATTTTTCTTGAAAAATATCTTTTTTCCTCCAAAAAAATATTCACTTAAAGGTGTCAAGGTAACTAAATATATTTTATTCATATGAATCACCTTCGCAAAAAAATTTTAAGATGTTTAAAATAGAAATAAATTCACGTATCGTTTTTTCTTTTTCTTTTTTATTATCTTCATACATATTAATCAATAGAGATTTAAGAGATTCTAAAATTTCAGTTCTTTTAGAAATATCTTTAATTCTCGTTTTATTGATTTCACTAAGGAAATTATTTTCAAAATAATTATTCAATAAATTTTCATCGTCTAATATTTCTTTTAAATAATAATAATCATTCGCAATTTTTGTATTTATACCTTTTAATGATTCAAAAATATCTTCTTCAGACCCCACAATTTTTTTAATTAAGCATTGAAATTTTTTGTATATTTTAGATTCGTTTCCAAAATATATTTCATTAAAATTCCCGCTGTGTTTTGTTAATCTAATTGCTGTACAATTTTTTTCATTAATATTGAATTTTTTTGCTTTATCAAAAAGAAGGTTACGTGATTTTTCTAATGCTTCAAATAAAGGGTATCTTGAATATATAATATTCACTCCAAAAGATAAAGTTGTTTTTTTGATTTCTTTATCGCCACTACAAGGTATAGTTGTTTTTTCGCATTTATTAAAGTCACAAAATTTATTTTTATATATTTCTGACAACTTTCCTAATAACGAAAAAACTGTATTATTATCATGATTAACAAGAGGAGCTATAAACAATAAATCATCTCCACCTGCATAAATATTTAAAGCACCAAAACATTTTATTTCATTTATAGCTTCTTTTGAAAAATCACTTATTTCTTTTGATACATCTTTACAACACTCTAAATCTGTAATTAAATTCCCGAGATTATCTCCGTCAGCTTGGATAATAGCTACATAGTTATGATATTTTTTTAATTCTATAAGATTATTATTTTCTTTAGATTTTTCTTTATTTAACAAATCTTTATATGAATTTTTAAATTCTTTAGGGTCAAAGGCTATAGAATCTGTTAGTTCACTTGTTGGTTCATTATTAGAATGATAAATTTGCTCTAAACCAATATTCATTATTGATGGAAAGTTATAATTATTTTTTTCTTTTGAATAGTAAATGTCATTATATTCCCAAAATTTTGATCCTGATTTTTTTATAAAACATTTTATTTTTTCATTATTTAAAAACAATTGGAGAGCATTTTGAATTTTATTGTCTTCATTAGTAAAAGTCAATCCCGCCTTTTCTCTTAACTCAACCATACTTAAATAATTTGAAATAGCTATTAATGGTGACCAATTTTTTTCTTGCTTTTCTTCTTCTGAAAAAGAAGTTTCTACAATGTAAAGTTTTAAATAATTATCTATAAAATCATCTTTTACTTCTACTATTTCAGAAATTAATTTTTTGAAATTATCTTTTTCGCTATAAACAATTTCTTTTATTTTTTTTATTACAATACTATCATTTTTTTTAATCTTCAAAATAATTCTATCGTGAAATATTCCTACTCCCAAATCTTCACAATTATTAATCTCTATATTTGGCAAAAGAATTTCATATATTTCATTATTAAAATTTTCTTTTTTCAAATTAATATATATGTTTTTCATTATATAAGAAAAAATATAACTCGCTCCCCATAATCCTCCTGTATCTTTTACATATTCAAAAGTTTTAAGGATAGGTCCTATTGTAATTCCTATATATTTTTCATTTATCATTTTTCACCTCTTTTTCATTCAAATTTTTTATCGCTTCTTCAATTAAATTTATTATCGCTTCTATTTCTTCGATTTTTAATTTGTATAATTCTTTATAACAAGATTCTGTTTTATTTTGATTGATTGATAAATTAAAAGAATTATTAATAATTTCAAATAACTCTTTTAAAATTTTCTTTTTTAAGATTATGTTCAATTCATATTTTACTTTTTCTTTTTCTTTTACTTTTACTACCTTAAAAAACAAACAAGAAAGTATTCTTTCTATGTCTTTATAATTTTTTACTATCTCGTATTCTTTAAAAGCTTTATCTGGAAAGGCTAATTCTAAGATATTATATATCAAAGAAAATTTTTGATTAATTATATCTTCTATTTCTTCTTTTTTTATTTTTAAATCCTTGTTTTCTATTAATTTTTTTTGATTAATTATATCTTCTGTGTTTTCTGTTAAAATTTTTTTTATTTTTTCTTTTGTTTCATTATTTTTAAGTTTACCTAATATTTCAGTTTTTTTTATTTCTGATAATTTTTCTGATAATTTTTTAAAGTTTTTTAAATAAAATAAATTTTTAAAATTTATATCATCAATTTTTTTGATAACCTCTTTAGATTTTAAATCCTCTAAATCAAATTTATTAAAACTATTATTTTTGCCATCCACAATATAATCATAACAATTTTCAGCGATGTAAACTACTGAAAAAGAACCGTATCCCTTTGATTGTTTTGATCCAAAATTGTTAAGAAAAAGAAAGGCAGGTAAAGCTCTTAAAATTTTTCCGAATATTTCTCTTTTAAAACTTATCGAAACGTGGTTTAAATTCTGTTGCTCTTAGTGTTGCTCCATCTTGTGTATGTTGGAAATGAATTAAAGGTGTATGTTGTTCAAGCTTTACAATTAATTTCGCCATAGTTTTCACCTCATTCTGTTAAATAATTAATTTCACATTCAATAAATTCAACAGTTATTGTACTTTGTTCAAGTGTTTTTTTTATTTCTGTTGCTATTTCGATTACACACTTTTTCCATGTTTCAACATCTTTAGTAAATGTAGGGTTTATACTTCCGGTAAAAGTTAAAGTGTTTTCCCCCGCTTTTGGACATCCCCAATCTTCCGAATAAATTGCTTTTGATTTAAATGCTAAAGCTGAAATATATATTCCAGATTCATCAAATTTTTCTTGAGCTAATTTCTGCCATATAACTGTTATATCTTCAATATCAAAATTTTCATTCTCATGAAAATATCCTTTTGTAACTCCTGTAGTAAGAAAAAATTTTATACTTTTCAACATTAAAACCTCCAATTTAAAAAAGTTTTTATAAACACAATAAACAAAAAATCCGCTGCATTTTATTTATTAAATAATAATTTTATAATAAAATATATTACATAAACTGTTATTAGGATAATTGGCTTTATTATTTTCTCTAATTTCAACTTTTTAAAAAATATTTGGATGTTTTTATTTTTAATAAACATAGAAGCTATATATATTGAAATCCCTATTCCTAAAAAAATCAAATAACCAATCAATAAATTTTTTGTAGGTTCTGTTTTTATTCCTAAAACCCCTTCTAAAGTTAATATAGATGCCGCTAAAGTTAAATAAAACAAAATATTATTTTTCTTTCTTGTTTTTACTGCATTTGAAAATTCATATAACCCTTTAATTTTTTCATCTAAAATTTCAAAATTTTTTTCTATTTCCATAACTTCTCTCATTTTTCTATACATTTCAATTCCTTGTTCTTGAGGGGTTACTTCATTAAAATACATTCTATTTTTAAAATCAATAAATTCAATATTTAGTTTTTCATACTCTTTTTCAAAGTTTTTGTTAGATATAATAAAATTATTTGTCATATCTGTGATAAGATCGTAGAAATATAATATTGTAGATCTTTGAACAAGAACTAACAAAACCATATTCAAGTAAAGATTTTCAATGTGTGATGGAAGTAATTTATTTACAAAAAAATCTTCATTTTTTTCAGTCAATACTAATGTTGAATATCTTGTTAATCCATAAAAAGTTCCATAATCAGTCCATCTGTTATAAGTATGTTTTTTATTTGAATTTAAAATCATATCTTTATCTTGTATGGTGCAATCGTTAAAATTATCTATAAACATAAAACTATTCCAATCTACATCTTCTAAGTATTTATATTCATTTTTTATATTTTTATCAGATAGTTTTTTTGAAAAATAATTATTTTTATAATGGCAAATAACATACATTCTATCATCAATTATTGGTTCAATTTTTATTTTTCCAGCAGATGATTCGTTATTAAAGTAAAAAACATCTCCTAAAGTTTTTGTAATTATATTTGAAAGATAATTATCCTTTTCATATCCGTATTCAAATTTTTCAGTAATTTCTTCATGAATTTTACAAAAATTTATCGATACTTCTTCGGGAAGAATTTTATTTTTAGCCTCATCTATAGGTAAAAATTGAGGATATACTCTTCTTCCATAATTATTAATCTTAAAAACATCTTTCATTTCTTCGAATAAATCTTTAGATTCATTATAATTTTCTAAATTAAATATTAAAACACCTATTCCCGTTTTATAAATATTTAATCTTATATTTTTTATTTCTAACTCATAATAACTTTTTTCACTTTCATTATTTTTTATAGTAATGCAATATTTTCCGTTTCTGTATTTATAAATATAATTCAAAACAGTATTTTTCTTATCAGAAAAAATAACATCTCCAACATTATTATAATAATACTTTTTTAAATTATATGAGTCATATCCTTCAAAAGAATAATTTCCCCATTGATTTAACTTTTCTATTTCTTTAGCAATTTTTTCAATGTCTAATTTTTCTGAAATTTCTATATATTTGTCCTTAGAATTTGAACCTGTATATGCCCATTTAAACGGAAAAAGAAAAATATGCTTACTAATATAGTTTTTTTCGCTCATAAATCCTCCCTTTAAAAAAAGATAAATTATTAAAATAAAACTTTTTAACTTTTTTAAATTTAATTTTGTAATAATATTGAGAAGTTGCAAATCCTTATAGGTAGTATAAAAAAAGAAGTATTTTTTTGAAGATTACATAAGATGGCAAAATTAATAATCATTTGAAACAAATAGACTAAAAATAACTTATAAATTATTATATCATAAAAAATTAAAAAATCATAACCTAATAAAAATTTGTCGATGTGTAGTAGAGAAAAAAACACCGTAGTTCGACAAATGCACAAACCCTAA
>CAYZNB010000116.1:0-9409 GCA_964478535.1 uncultured Thermotogaceae bacterium | reverse complement strand
AATTTGTTTTTTAGAAAATTTGATCTTGTTCGCGTTTATTTTATCCGATGTTTACCACTTCATTTTTGGGAACTATAGTTGAACGGTAGTTGAGCAATCGTTTAACCATCGTTTAACGCAAAAGATGAATGTTTTTGCTTGTGCTGTAACGCCGTGCAAAGTGCAGCGTGGCTGTTACACTACATTAAAATCAAAAAACAGTTAATATTAAATTGTTTTTCTTTTCTACTAACCAACTTTCTAAAGTAATAAACCCATAAAGATTTACAGAGAACCTTTTTTACTTTTTTGCATTCATACTTGCAACATATCCGGAAGACCAAGCCCATTGAAGATTATATCCACCACAATCTCCATCAACGTCTAAAATTTCACCACAAAAATATAAACCTTTAATTATTTTTGATTCTAAAGTATCATTATCAATTTCTGATAATGATATTCCGCCAATTGTAATTTGTGCATTATTCCAATCATTTGTTCCCTCAACTTTAAAAGTCATTTTTTTTAAATTATTATAAATTATATCTATATCATTATCATTTAATTGAAAAACTTTATCTTTTTTTATTTTTATACTATTTAGAAAAAAATCTATAATTTTTTCATTAATTAATCCAATAAAATACTCTTTCAAAACTCTATCTTTTAATAATAAAATTCTCGACTTCAAATATTCTTTCAACTCATTTTCAGAGATTTCCGGAAAAAAATCTATGCTTACTGTCGGATTTTTTATAAAATGAACATAACGACTTATTTGCATCGTTGCTATACCAGATATACCATAATCAGTGAAAAGAAGTTCTCCTATTTCTTTTTTTATTAAATTACTTCCATCAAAAATTGAAATTCCGCCTTTAACTCTTACGCCTTTTAAATTTTTAAAAAAATTTCCTCTCAATTTCAATTGAACTAACCCTGGAAACATATCAGTAAAAGTATGACCAAGTTTTTTAATTGAATAATTTATAGAACCGTCAGAACCAAATTTTGGGTAAGCGATTCCTCCAGTAGAAATAATAATTTTTTTTGATTTAAAAATTTTATTATCGTCTGATTTTAATTCAAAAAAAGAATTTCGTTTTAAAACTTCTATTATATTTGTGTTATAAACAATTTCAATTTTATTATATTTTAAATCTATTTTAAAAGCTTCAACAACGTTTGAAGCTTGTTCAGTTATCGGATAAACTCGATTGTCATCAATTCTATGTAAAATTCCCATGTTTTTAAAAAAATCTATTGTTTTATAAACATCAAATTTATTAATTATTTTCATAACAAAATCTTTTGAACTACCGTAATAATTTCCAGAAGAAATTATCATATTAGAAAAATTGCATTTCCCATTACCTGTAGCAAGTATTTTTTTGCCTATTTTATTATTTTTTTCTATAATTAAAATTTTCTTATTACTATTTTTAAAATTAGAAGCTGCTAATAATCCCGACGCCCCAGCACCTATAATAATTACATCATACAAAATTAAATCATCCTTTCTTAATTTTAGTGATTCTTATTTTTCTTACCATATTTCAAACTTTTAATCTATTGACACAAAAATCATTTTTTGATATAATCATTTGATAAATGTCCTCGTAGTTCAACGGATAGAACGGTGGATTCCTAATCCGCAAATGGAAGTTCGATTCTTCCCGGGGACACCATCATTTAAATCATTAAACCCTTATAATGAGATATTTTTTCGTTGTCACTTACCGTTATTGCATCTATCCTAACTTCTTCAAACTTTAAATTTCTACTGTAAGCAATAAATAATTCTCCCACTTTTGAAATTTTTACAATCTTTTTTTTATCAACTTTATAAGCAAGTTCGTTAAAATAATCTTTTCCCCCTTTAACTTCAACGAAAATTAAAATATTATCTTTTTTACAAATTATATCAATCTCACCAATTTTTGTTTGAAAATTTCTAAGTAAAATTTCGAATTTATTTTTCTTTAAATATTTACAAGCTGCTTCTTCAAAAATTATCCCTTTATCGTTCATAATTAGAGCCTAAATTTATATTCAAAATATTATTAACCATAGAAATTTGATTAATCGAAAAACTTTTTGAAAAAGCATTTTCTGGAATAATAATAATAAAATTATTTTTAGATATTTTTATATTTTCAGGAATTTTTTCATAATTTATCATATTAATGGGTAAATTGTGCGAAAAATGATATTCTCCACAAAAAAATTTTGGAAATTTTTCTAACTTTATATAATATTTAAAAAGAAGAATTTTAAAGCAAATCTCATTATTATCAAAAATTATTTTTGTGGAGGCATTAAATATTTGTTTAAATATTTCCGAACTACTCTCCTTAATGATTTTTAAAACAGTTTTTTTTAATGTATCAGCATCTAAAGAGATAATAAAATCAGCCATAAAATTCCTCCTTTTTTAATTAATAAAATTAGATCTTACAACAATCTGACCATTATCCATTAAAAATTGTTTAATCACAAAATCCTCAAAAATCTTTTTAATTTTATCTTCTAAAAATTCAGCTTTTTCTAAAGATAAAATCATGATATCATCTTCAAAATTTATACTAGGAACAACTCTTAAAAATATTTTTGTAATCCCTTCTAAAATTTTTTTTAAATCTTTATCTCCTTTATAAGAAAGCTTAAAATTATCTTTAAATAATCTCTTAGGAACTTCAATCAAAAACAATTCAAAATCTATTTTTGTAAAATTTTTATTTAAGAAAAAATCAAAAACAATATGAAAAGAGTTAAAATTTATCTTAATAAATAAATTTTTTACAAAGTATTCTAACTTAGATTCTTTTAAAAGATTTAAAAAATAATTATTTATAAATTGCTCGTCAAGTTTAAAAATTAACCCATCCATAATTATCACCTTCTTAATAAATTTATATTACAAAATTATTATAACATTTTTATTATAAAAAATAAATATAAAAACCTCATATTTCCACATTTTTATTATTAATTTTATATAAACTTAAATTATTAATAGTATAATTAATTTCATTATAAATAATAAATACCAAAATTTCACAAGATTTCAAAGGAGAATATAAAATGTATTCACAGAAAAAAATATTTACTGTTTTATCTTTTTTTGTTTTCTTTAATGCTCTTAAAATAGCTTTATTTAATATTTTTACAATATATACCGACTCTTTATTTTTTACTTTCTCATATAAAATGATATTATCAATTTCAGTAAATTTTATTATCTATTATTTAATTTTTAAAATAAAAAAAAGGAGTATTTTTACTCTTGTATATCTTTTTCAAATTGTATACATATTAGGAATGTTAGTTCATTTTATTTATTTTAGAAGGCATTTACATGTTTTCTATTCAGTAGATCTTACAGGAGAAGGGTTAGAAGCCCTTGCAAATTTTGCAATACCAAGATCCCCAAAACTTTTCATTACTTTTTTAGACTTACCATTTTTTATTTATATATTTAAAAGATTTAAAAATTTTGTAAATCCTGAATATCATCATAAATATTTAAAAAAATCAATAATATTTTTATCTATTTTTTTCATATTTATATTTGAAGTTATAAATATTCATAGCGAAGTATCTTTTTATCATATGATGAATTCCACTAAAATTAATGATAATGATATAGCCTTAAAATATGGAACAATGGCTATTAATATTATTGACCTTATAAACCTTAACAGAAAAGGAATAGATTTTACCGAAAATATTGAATATGGTGAAAAAATTGAAAAAACTAAAAATTATTTATTAAAAAATAACATAATTATTATACAAGTAGAAAGTCTCGATTCAAATTTAATAGGATTAACCTATGAAAACAAAGAAATCACACCATTTATGAATAAATTAGCTGAAAAAAGTATTTATTTTCCTTATACATTAAGTTATCATAAAGCAGGAGGAACATCTGACTGTGAAATTTCTGTTTTAAACAACTTTGAACCCTTTGATTCTTTTCCAACATCTCAATTAGAAAATTATTATTTTTTAAATTCTATAACACATAATTTTAAAAAATCAGGATACTCTACAAAAGCGTTTCATGGTAATAAAAGCACTTTTTACAAAAGAAATGAGATTTATCCTTTAATGGGATTCGATGTTTTTTATGGATATGAGGAAATGGAAATAGAACCTTCAATATGGGGAGCATTAGATCATGAAGTCATAGAATATATGAAAACTGAATTATTAAAAGAAACAGAACCTTTCTTTTATTATTTTATTACAATGACAACTCATGCCCCATTCAATTTCATAGAAGAAAATTATGTTGAAATTGAAGAAGATCCTAAAGATAAATTTACATACAATTACTTTAATTCATTCCGTTATTTTGATAATCATCTTGAAGATCTTGTAAATTATATAACAGAAAACTTTCCAAACACATATATTTTTATATTTGGAGATCACACAGCCGCAATAAACACACAAACTTACACATCATCAGCGTTTATAGATGGAATTAATTATTTTGAATTTGTTCCCACTTTTATCATAACCCCTAACTCTGTAAAATATCATGAAAAAAATCGTGCAATTTCATTTTTAGATGTAGGAATATCTGTTCTTGAAGCAGCCCAAATTAATTATTCGATAAAAACATTAGGTGAAAATTTATTCGCTCCTGAAAAAATGAATAAAAAAATACCTTTATCTGGAAATGTTTTTGACAGAATAGAACTTTTTGAAACAGCAATTGAAAATATTGAAAATTAGGAGAAATTATAAATGAATAAAAACGAATTAAAAAAAATTCTCGAAAAAATTCAAAATAAAGATCTTTCAATAGATGACGCATTAAATAAAATGGATCTTTCTCCTTTTGATGAATTGAAAGATTCTGTTATAGATAATCACAGATCACTAAGAAGTGGTCATTCTGAAGTAATATACTGTGAAAACAAAACAAAAGAACAAGTGAAAGAAATTGTAGATCATATGGTAAAAAGAAACGAATCAAATATATTATTAACAAGAGTTAATGATGAAATATATGAATATATCAAAGAATATGATACGGATTACAACAAAATGGCACGAACGATAGTAATTAATAAAAAATTATTAGAAAAAACAAAAACGAAAATTCTCATATTGAGTGCGGGAACTTCGGATCTTCCAGTAGTTGAAGAAGCTTATGTTACGGCTGAAATAATGGGAAATACCGTTGAGAAAATATGCGATGTAGGAGTTGCAGGACTACATAGAATATTATCAAAATTAGATAAATTAAAAGAAGCTAGTGTTATAATTGTAGTTGCAGGATTTGAAGGAGCTCTTGCGAGTGTCGTTGGCGGATTAGTTGATGTTCCTGTAATAGCAGTACCAACATCTGTAGGATATGGGGCAAACCTTGGCGGAATAACAACATTACTTGCAATGCTTACAAGTTGTGCTAGCGGAGTAACGGTAGTCAATATAGATAATGGGTTTGGAGCAGCTTATTCTGCAAGTCTTATAAATAAAAAAATGAGGGGGAACTAATAAAATGGAAAAAATATTATATTTTGAATGTCTTTCAGGAATTGCAGGAGATATGACAATTGCTTCTTTATTAGATTTAGGTGTGGATAAAAATAAATTTTTATCTGAAATAAAAAAACTAAATTTAGAAGGATATGAAATAGATATAAAAAAAGAACAGAAAAATGGAATTACAGGAACAAGATTTATAGTAAATCTTTTAAATGAACATTCACACAACCACGATCATCATCATCATCATAAACATGAGCATTCACATCATCATGAGCATGATCATAGAAATCTTAAAGATATAGAAAAATTGATTGATAAAAGCGACTTGAACGAAAACATAAAATTAATGAGTAAAAAAATTTTCAAATATGTTGCAGAAGCTGAAGCAAAAATTCATGATAAAAAAATAGATGAAGTTCATTTTCATGAAGTTGGTGCAATTGATTCAATAATAGATATAGTAGGAACTGCAATTTGTTTAGATATTCTTGATTTTGATAAAATATACAGCTCTCCTTTACATATAGGAACAGGTTTTGTAAAGTGTGCTCATGGAAAAATACCTGTACCAGCTCCTGCCACATTAGAAATATTAAAAGGAATTCCAGTTTATTCGACAGGAATAAGAAGTGAGCTTGTAACTCCTACAGGTGCGGCAATAATAAAAGCAGTGGCAGAAAAATTTATTCCTATTCCTGAAATTGAAATTGAAAAAATAGGTTATGGACATGGAACAAAAGATTTAGAAATAACAAATACTTTAAGAACGATAATGGGTAAAAAAAAAATGAATCGTTAATATTACTCGAAACAAATATTGATAATATGAATTCTGAAATTTATTCGCATCTCTTTGATATGTTATTTGATAAAGGCGCATTAGATGTTTTTTTAATAAATATAATTATGAAAAAATCACGTCCTGCAATAAAGTTATCTGTATTATGCCATGAAAATAATGAAAAAGAGTTGGCAGAAGCGATATTTAAAGAAACAACTACTTTAGGAATACGGAAATTAAAAATCGAAAGAGAATCGCTAAGCAGAAAATTTGAAAAAATTCAAACTAAATACGGTAAGGTTAGAATAAAAATTTCGGAGCTCAATGGAGAAGTTCTCAACAAATCTCCAGAATATGAAGACTGTAAGAAATTAGCCATTGAACATAAAATCCCTATAAAAGAAATATACGAAGAAATATACAAAAAAAGCTGAATTTTTATTCAGCTTTTTTTAATTTAAATTCTTTTTAGTAAATAGTTTTAGAGCATTTGATTTTTTTCATTTAATGAAGAGGTTGACATAATTAGTATATTTATGTATAATTATTTAAACTATGAAAAGGAGAAAAGAGTATGAGGTATTTTTCAATTAAAGAATATTCTGATTATAAACAATTAAATTATAAAGAATTTTTACTGATATTGAAACATGGCAATTATGTACCTATTTATCATAATCGGACAACAAAAATTTTTTCTGAATCTGATTTAGACAAAGCTTATGAAGAATACAAAATATTATTTAAAAAAAGAAAAATATAAAATTTTCTGCTTATACGATTATTTTATTCTACGCTTTTTAGTAATTGCATTACTTATTTATGATTATTTCTTCGATTTTTATTCTTCTGCAAATAATAAATTTTGATATACTTTATTAATAAATTTTGACATAATATTAATTTTAGTATATAATTAATATTATAAAATCTCTTTCAATTTTCTTATAAAATATTTTTAATCCTCTAGGGAAATCTAATGCTAAATAACATTTAAACGATTATTTTAACATGATAAATTCTATATTTATACATTTTAAAGTCTTTTTCATTATGTTCTTTAGAAATAGACTAAATTTAATAAATTATATTTAAAAAGGCTGGTGTCTAATATGACTATTAATAAAAAACTTCTGAAAATATTTTCAGTAATTATATATATTTCAGTGATGTTTATATCGGTTATTTTATTTGAGAAAAATTTTAATTTTAACGCTGATAAAAATGCTGATTATCACGCAAATACTCTTTCCACATATGTATGGAACATGGATGATGTTGAAACTAAAAATATGGCTGAGCTTATTTTCAATACAAATATTTATTATTCGCTAAAAGTTTATGCAATGCCTTTTAAATTAATAATTGTTGAGTTTGAAAATACTTCTTTTAGCAATTTTGAAGAAACGCTTTATAATTTTAATTTAATTAGAGGCAAAAAAATTGAAAAGAATATTATAAGAGATAATAATATAATAGGAGTACTAGCGTTAGAAGTTCTAAATAAAAATATATACATTTATTTTTATATTTCATTAATTCTTATAATGATAATTTTTTTAGTTTATACATTCATAAAAATAAAATTTCAAGATATCAAACTTTCTAATAGTAACAAAATGCTTGTTGAACAAGTTGAATTAACAAAAAAAGCAGAAGATGAAATAAAAATTATAAATAAATATTTAGAAAAACGTGTTGAAGAAAGAACTATGGAGTTAAATAAATCTAATGAAGATCTTAAAAATGAAATAAATCAAAAAATTTTAGTTCAAGAAGAATTAAAAGATAACAATGAAACATTAGGAGCTTTTAATGAGGAATTGACTGCAATGAATGAAGAACTTGAATCTTTATACCAAATTCAATCTATTATGAATAATAAATTTGAAAAAATAATTTTTTTATCTTCAAAACTTATGGATTACGCTTTCAAAAATGATGAAAAGTTTTTATCAAAGATTTTAGAATCTTCATTAACTCTTATTCCAGAAGCTGATAGCGGCACTATTGCCTTAATAGAAGATAAGTATGTAAGATTCGTTGAAAACAAAAGTTATATTAAAACAGAGTTAGAAAAACTTTCAATTGAAAAAAGTGAATTTGATTTTCATTCTTCTAATAAAGTAATTAACGGAAACCTTTTTGTAAAAAGTTTTTGTTTAACAGAAAAAAATAAAGAAATTTTTGATATACTTAAAAAAATTTTTGAAAATGTAGAATATTCAATGGCAATATATCTAGAAACTCCTCAAGGTCAACTTTTAGGTGTAATTTCTCTTGATATTACAAAAGAAAAAATGATGTTTTCAAAAGAATCACAAAAAATTTCAGAAGCATTTGGAAGCCTCGCTTCATCATTTTTAACTATAAGTAAATTTGTTATGCTGGAAGAAAAAATAAGTAAAACAGCTTTATTTTCAATGATTAAATTATTAGAAATATATGATTTATATACCCAAGGACATTCTGAAAGAGTTGCCTTATACGCCACTAAAATAGGTATAGCAATGAATTTAAATACAGACGAATTATCAGAATTATATTGGTCTGGAATAGTTCATGATATAGGAAAAATTCTTGTATCTAAAGATGTTCTTAATAAAAAGGGTAAATTAACAGATGAAGAATACGATGAAATAAAAAAGCATCCTGAATGGGGTTATACAGTTCTTAATGATTCAGATTTGATGAAGGATATAGCTATCAATATTTTATATCATCATGAAAGATGGGATGGCAAGGGATATCCAAAAGGTCTTGAAAAAGATCAAATTCCTTTTTTCTCAAGGATATTGTCACTTGCAGATGCTTATGATGCAATGACAAGTAATAGATCGTATCGTTCAAAAATGTCTACAGAAAATGCTTTAAAAGAAATAAGTAAAAACTCAGGAACTCAATTTGATCCAAATATTGCAGAGGTTTTTCTAAAAATAATTGAAAAAAATTAAAAAATATATAGTAAAATTTGATTCTATATATTTTTTGTGGGTTTAATACTTTAGAAAGTTGGTTAGTAGAAAGGAAAAACATTTTAATATTAACCATTTTTTGATTTTAATGTAGTGTAACAGCCACGCTGAACTTTGCACGGCGTTACAGCACAGGCAAAAACATTCATCTTTTGCGTTAAAC
>CAYZNB010000115.1:0-9551 GCA_964478535.1 uncultured Thermotogaceae bacterium | reverse complement strand
TTCTTTTAGTTAACATTCATTACCCACTAAAAATTCAAGAGAGCCAAAATTTTTTATTATTTTTCTTTTTGTTTTAATTATTTCTGTTTTTGCAATCGCTGGAAAAGATGAAGAATCATGGGGTACTGATAACGTTGACCCAAATCCAGTTTGTTGCGAATGTACAGAATATACAGAATGCGACAAATGCAGCGAAAATCAAGATTTATAAATTAATTCTCTACACGTAAATAACTATATACTTATATATTATAAACTTCTTTTAATTAATATTCAAATATAATAAATAGGTTATTTACGTTGTTAACAAACAATATTTCGTTAATATAGATTGTATAACTGATTAAACCTATTAAGGAGATAATCAAATGAAAATTGAAACTAAAAAAAAAATTAAAAGAAATAGAAAAACAAAAATTATATTTAACCAAAACAAAGATTTATTTCAATCAATATTATTCTTATTCAATTTAAAACCTTTTTTAGAAAACTTTGAATATGAATATATAAGAAAAAATAATTTAAGTAATGATGTTTTTGAAAAAAAACAAGAAATTTGGGATAATTGGCAAAATTTATTTGTAGAACATTTAAACAAATATCCAGAAAATCTATTTACTATGAATACACCTGATGTTATATACACCATATATAAATATATGGAATATGCTAAATCTAAAGAAAAAATAATCGAAGTTGCATATTCATTATTCAACCTATTAGAAAGAAGTACAAAAACAACAAAAGTTAACGAATGGGGATTAAATATAGCAGAATATATGATGCAAACAACAGAACATGATTCAAAAATAAGAATTAAACTATTTAATAAATTATTAAAAGCAAAATCAACAAGCTTTATTACTTTAAATATACATACATTAATAAAATATTGGGAATATTTAAGTACAGAAGAAATTGAAAAAATAAAACAATTATTAATTTCAAACAGAAAAGATATTAAATGGATACAAGCAGTAGCATTAACAGAAGAAATAATACCTATAGAAATTCAAAAAATACTATTAAATGAAACTATAGAAGATAAACCTATATCAAAAGCAGTAGATATATTAAAAGAAAAAGATTTATTAAAACATTGTATAAGTATTTTTTCTGCACACAGATTAGAATTAGTTCATTTAGATTTTCAACATAAAAACAAAAAGTTTTGGGATAAAATAATATACGAAATTTTAAAAAGAAATACTATTAATTCCACATATAAAATAGCATTAAAAGAAACAGTAAATATGTTATTTCTATATTCAAAAGAAGAAATACCACATCTATACGAACTATACGAAAACAAACTATTAAAATCTAAAGAAAAAAGAAAATTAATATATGAATCATCCTTAAACCCAAGAATAGATGAATACTCACAAGAAAATCACGATATAATGAAAACATTATATCAAAATAGCACAAAAGAGGAAATAGAATATTTTAACAATTACAAAAGAAAATACAAACAAAACAAAATCAAAAAAAAAAAATTATAAATTGGATGGAATAAATGAGTAAAATTATAAAAAGTAAAAATAAAAAAATTTTTTCAAAAATGATATATAGGAGGGAAAAGAAAATGGGGAGAGACCATACATTTTATGATGAAACTTTTAGAAAAAATGATTTTGATCCAAATGACTCGGGTGATTTCGAAAGAAATTTAGTTTTTGTTATAATGCCTTTTGATAAGAAAATGGACAAGTTCTATGAAATTATGAAAGTTGAATGTAAAAAATTAGGCCTGCATACAGAGAGAGCAGATGATGGTATAGGTTCTGGAATGATTATTAGAGATGTTGTAGACTTGATAGAAAAAGCCGAATTTATTATTTGTGATTTAACTGATGAAAAGCCAAATGTATATTATGAACTTGGATATGCACATGGAGTTGGAAATGAACCGGACGAGATTTTACTTATTAAGTATGATAATATTAATACTAATTTTGATATTTCACATTTAAGAATATATAAGTATTCTTCTCCAGAAGAATTAAGAGAAATTATATCTAAAAAGTTATCAAATATGATAAAAAAAGTGCGTTCAAAATACTAGAAAATGATTTTTGGAAAAATGAAAAGGGGGCAAAAATGAAAATATGTTTTGTAATAATGGGATTTGGAAAAAAAACTGATTACTCCACTGGTAGAACTTTAGATTTAGATAAAACGTATAAGCATATTATTCAACCTGCTGTAAAAAAAGTAGGCTATGAATGTATAAGGGCGGACGAAATACAAGAATCCGGATTAATTGACAAAAGCATGTACGCATTATTAATACATTCAGAATTAGTAATAGCTGATATCTCTACTTATAATCCTAATGCTATATATGAATTAGGAATAAGACATGCGGTTAGACCTTTCTCAACAATAATATTGAAAGAAAAAGAAGGAAAAATTCCTTTTGATTTAGATCATAACAGAATCTTTATGTACTCCCATTTGGGAAAAGATATTGGAGCTGATGAAGTCTTAAGATGTCAAAAAGAATTAGAAGATTTAATAAAAAAGATTGCAAATAAAACAGAAGTGGACAGTCCATTTTATTCTTTCATGAAAGTTGAACCACCAAAAATTTCTAATGAAGAGTTCCAAAAAATTATAAAAGAAATGGCAGACAAAGAAAAACATATTTTTGCTATTGTTGAAAATGCAAAAAAATTAATGTCCAATGATGATTTTAATGAAGCTTGTAAATATTGGGAAAAAGCCAGAAAAATTGTTTCAACAGAGCCTTATTTTACTCAACAACATGCTTTATGTAAATATAAATCAGAATTACCCTCAAAAAATGTTGCATTGACAGACGGATTAAAAATAATAGAAGAATTAGAACCAGATAAGAGCAACGACCCTGAAACTTTAGGAATTACAGGAGCTATAAACAAAAATATTTTCTTTGAAAATGATGACATAGAATATTTAAATAGAGCTATAATGTATTATGGAAAAGGATTTAAAGTCAGAAATGATTATTACACAGGAGAAAATTATGCATTGTGTTTAAATATAAAAGCAAAATTAGAAACTGATAAAGATGAAAGAACTTACCTGATAATCGAAGCAAAGAAAACACGGCAAAAAATAATCGACACTTTAACTGAAATAATTATTTCAGAAGAATTTGAAAAATATGATAATAAAAAATGGATATATGCAACATTAGCAAATTGTTATTTAGGGCTAAAAAAACTTGATAAATTTGAAGTGAACCAAAAAAACTCCCAACAGGGAGTTTTTTATTAATAACAATATACAAAATATAACAAAATTTTAGAATTTTCAACATTTTAAATCTATTCTTTATTTTATTTCTAAAAAACTAAAATCATTATTTCCTAACCAATAATTTTTATATTTTTCGCCAACACTATTTACATCATTTGCAATAAGTTTTAAGTCAAATGTAATGTTATAATTTTTATACTTGAACACTTTAGCTTCATTGTTTTCAAAAAACAGCTTTTCAAATTCATCTACTTTGTTTTGATAATCAGCATTGCTAGTTCCTTTAGGGTCAACAAAGACTATTTTATAATCAAATCCTTTTTTAACCCAAAATATAAAATCAGGGAAAAAATTACGATAAATATTCTCTTTTTTGTAAAAATAAGGAATGTTAATTTTATCTAAACTTTCATCAATTTTGCTAAACATCCATTGATTTGACGATTCACTATTTTTTATATACTTTTCTAAATTTTCAATAAATCTCACTTCACTTTTAACATTAATAATATGCTTTATATACTCCACTTTTTCTATTTCTGAATAAATCAAGGGTAAATAATAATGCTCTGCAATTTTTTTTATTTTTAGATCCTTGAAAGAGTCTTCTTTAGATGCTCCGTAAAGAATAGTAGCCTCTTCAAAAGATATTTCGTGATTTCTGTATTTTTCTTCTATTTCTTTTTTGTCCATCATTTCAAAATCTTTTACATTTATTACTTTTCGCTTAAAAGAAGTATATTCTTCATCACTAAAATTAATTACTTTAATATTTTTGAAATGAATTATTTCATTTTCTACCTCTTTGATTCCTGAAACTACTTTATTCTTAACTGAAATATGTTCTGTAAGCCTTTTTAATAGCATTTCCATATCTCTATAAGTGTTTTCATTTTTTATTTGAAAAATATCACCTTTTATTAATTCATCTAATAAATAATAAAGATCATGTTTTGATAGTTGGGTTTTTAATAATAAAGTATTTTTATCAAATGAAAAAATATAATTTTTAAAATCTTTTAAACTCTCACATGAAATATTGAATTTTGCAATTTTACCTCTAGAATTAGCATCAGCATATATCGGAATTAGTAAATCAAAAGGTTTATTCAAATTATCGAAAAGAGAAATTTCTTGTTCTTCTTTGTTCTTTTCGTTCTCTATACTTTCAATTATAGCTTTAACTGCATTTTTATCAGTCGCGAAAACAAATAAAGTCTCCAATAAAATATTTTTATCAGGATCATTTAAAGAAAGTCTTTTTCTATAACCCGTTTTAGGTTCTATACGAATTCCTCTACCAATTGATTGTAATGCATATTTTTTCGCATCTTGTTTCCCAATATTAATCATATTGATAATATTAGGACGATTAGAATCCCAACCTTCATAAAAACTACGACTTCCTAAAAGTAAATTTATATCTTTATTTTTATTAATGTTATCAAAATATTTTTTGCTATCAAAGCTTCCCGTCATTTCATATTTTCCATCTAAATTATTTTTTATAAATTTTTTAGCATCTCCAATTTTAATTAGAGCAAAAGGAGTTTCACTAGTTTGAAGTTGTAATACTATCTCCTTTCCTTTCTCTCCTTCTAAAAAACTAATTTTTCCGTTAGTTTTAGAGTTAAACACTGCATTTAAAATATCTTTTAATTTGATATTTTTAAAAAGGTTAGAATCAAAATAAAACTTTTCTTCTCCAAAAATATAATTAGTATAAGTTTTTAATTCATTTTGTAATTCGTCTTTTGTTTCATTGAACAAATCATCTTTAATACTTCCTTCTGCAATTTCCTCTAATTTTTTAAAAAACAATAATAAATCAGCATCTTTTTTATTTTTCGAATTATCGTTTTGAACCGAATTTACAAGAGTAATAAGCAAAGGATTGTGATATAAATTTTCTTTTTTTTGCTTTTTTATAAAAGTAAAAATAATTAAAGACTTTAAAACTTGTTTTTGTTTATCTCTTTCGCTAAAATCTTCTTTATCGTTAGTGAAATTAAAAATTGATTGACTTAAGTATAAATTTTTTCCGTAACCCGCTAAAATAAATTTTTCAAGATTAAAGTTATAACAAGTTGTAGCATAATCTATATCGTCGGTAAAAGTTGCAGAAAAATTAAACAAAAAACCATTTTTAGAAAGTATTGTCACATAACCTTGCATTAGAGAATTTTCTTTTACTCCTCTATGAGCTTCATCTAAAAAAACATACCAATTTCCATTATTTTCATAACTTCTATAATCAAGAATGTTTTCCTTTCTCTCATCTCTTAACAAGTCACTTCTATAATAATACACCTTAATATCTGAATTAAAAGCCAGTCTTTGTTTATCTTCTTCATATTGTTTTAAATTTACAAGTTGAATTCCTTTTTCTCTTCCTATATTAAATTCTTCTATTTCTTTCATAAATTGATTTATTAAATCTTCGCGAGGGAGCAGAAGCAAAATTTCTCTTTTGGGAATTAAGCCTTGTGATTGTAGATAATCTATAAGTTCTATTGTTTTTATTAAAACAATGCTTTTGCCGCTTCCTGTGGCCATCCAAAAACAAGCACGATTCATAAAATTATGTCCTGAAATAAATTCATCGCCATTATTATAATTTATTTTAAAATGATTTTGAAAAAGCGAAAACAAACTATTTATTTTATGAAGTTGTTTATCTTTTCTATTTTGATATTTTTTTACAGAATAACTTATATCTTTTATTCCGTAAGACTTATATAATTTGAAAAAGTGGTGTTTGCTTTTTTCTACATTAAAATATTCGTGCAATACCTTAGTTATATTTCTAATTGCTTGTTGTTGATATTCAAATAAATTCTTTCCTTCAGAAAAATATTTCAAATTATTCAAACACCAATGCCCTAAATCATCATAACTCTTTTCTTCAATAATTTTTTCTAAAATATTTTTCATTTACTCACCCCACCATAAAAGTGGTCTCAACATTCTTATAAATTCTACTTTTTCATCCTCATTCATATTTTTATAATCTGTTTTTATTTCTTTTAATTTTTCTCCACTTTCTAATATAACACTTGTCTTCGTAATTTTTGCGATAGGAAGTCCTAATAAATTTGAAATAGTTTCTGCGAAGTCTATATTTTGATATAGATTATCAAAATCAAGTTCAATTTTATCTTTATTTACTTCTAAAACGTGAGCAAACTTTTGATCTGCATGAAAAATATATTGTTCAAATGCTTTACTGATATTAAAAATATCTGTTGGAGAATTATCTTTATATTTCATATTTCTGAGGGTATCCTCATATTGTTCAAGTTTGTAGTATTTAAAAAAACCACCGCCCAAAAAGTTTATTTTTTTTGATACTCCAACTTTTTTACCGTTTAATACCCACTTCATTCGAACAATTATATCAGTATCAAAATAATCATTTGCTTCTACTCCAATCCACTTTCTTTCGAGTTTATGGGCAGTAGATATTGTAGTACCACTTCCTGTAAAGAAATCCATTATTATTTTATTTTTTTCTGAAGAAAGACTAATAATTCTTTCCATAAACTCTTCAGGTTTTTGAGTAATTTCAGCTCCATTCGGAGTATATTCTGCTACATTTCTTTTTATTTTGTTAGAATCAATTACTTCATATGGATTACAGTTCCATGTATCTTCAACATGATATTTGCCTTTTTTTAATTTTTTATTTGAAGGATAAACACGAATCGATTCTCCTAATTTAGAAATAATATTAATGTTGAAACTTCTAATGTCCTCTTCTTTAATATTTACTTTTCTTAAGACTGATTCATATTCTTCACTAAAGTCTGAAAAAGGATACGTTTTATATTTTATATTTGAATTTAATTTGTCAAAATACATATTTTTTTTATTTTTTGCATATAAAAAAATTGTGTCATGATTTCTTACAAAAGCATCTATTTTAGTTTTATAACCTGAAACCCACCCCATTCTCCAT
Source organism: uncultured Thermotogaceae bacterium (assembly GCA_964478535.1). Taxonomy (GTDB): domain Bacteria; phylum Thermotogota; class Thermotogae; order Petrotogales; family Petrotogaceae; genus CAYZNB01. The sequence goes on along the minus strand of CAYZNB010000115.1, from coordinate 2,347 downwards.
ATAATTTCATTTATATAATTTTCTTCTCCAAAAATGTAATTTAATAATTGTCTGCCCAAATAATTCGCATATCTGTCCAAATGCAAATAAAAACTCCCGTCATCTCTCAAAAATTTTTTTGCAATTTCTATTCGATCATTCATAATAGACAACCAAGAAGAATCTTGATATCCATCAATATATGCAAAATCACTTCCAGTGTTAAAAGGTGGATCAATATAAATACACTGCACTTTTTCTTTGTATTTGTTTTGCAAGGTATTAAGTGCTTGATAGTTTTCAGAGTGTATCAGTCTACCGTCCAGTGTTTCATCAAGATTATTAAATAAAGATAAAACCTCCAATTCGAAGTCTTTGAAATATTTTGTGTCTATTGGTAAATATTTAAATTTTTCATCAATATTTTGAAATAAATCTGATTTTTTAAGTTGATTAAAATCAAATTTTTCCTCTACCATTCCCAGCTCATACCATTCTTTTATTTGCAAATGTAAATTCTCATGTTTTGAAATTTTTTCAATTATTTCTTCTGTAAGTTTATCTATTGTAATCACATAATTTGAATTTAACGCAAATTTTGGTTTGTTCCAAACTTTCACAAGTTCATCTTCGAATTGAGAAATAAATTTAATAATTTTATTTGCAAAAGTTTTTATTATTTTTAATTGATTCAACCTCTCTTGTTCAAATTTATTATCTTCATCTAAAAGTATTTGGTGCAAGTACATATCTAGTTGTTCTGTTAAAAATTTTTTTGCATTTTTATTAATAAAAAAATCAACTTCAGATTGTTTTTTGAATGTTTTAAAAGCTTTTTCTATAACATTTTCAGGAATATTCGTTTTTTTTATAATATCATCACTATTTGTTTTTTTGCCATTTTCACTATAATTTACGTTAAAAAAATATACAACTTTGCCTTTTTTGTCATTTATTAAATCTATATTATCCTTATCTATTTTTTGTTCTTTGAAAGTAAAAACTATTTGTTTTTTTTCATTGTTTTGCTTATTTTGCAAAGTGCCTACATCAAAATAAAAGATATAGTCTTGTTTAGTTTCTTCATCCTTAATTGAAACTTCAATACTTTGAAATAAAATGTCGCTTTTTACATAATACAGCATATGAGTTTTCCAAAACAAAACAACATCTTTATTATCTGTATAAACTTGTTCATAAACTCTTTGCCAATTTGCGGTTTTAACAAAATAAACGCTTCCACTTTCAGAAAAATATTTTTCAAAAAATGAATAAAGTCTATCAAAAAATTCTTCCTTGAATGAATCAGTTATTATTTCTTCTTTATCAACGTCTTTTTTAAATTGTTCTAAAATAATTTTATAATATTTAGATTTGATTTTCATAAGATTTACATAACCAGAACCACCTTCAATATTTGCACCAACAAAAATGTTTTCAAGTGCTTGATAAAATTTGTTTTCATTAATATTTGTCATCAGATAAATCCTCCTAGTTTTAAAAAATTATATAATAAAAATAGATTTGATATTAAAATTTTACGAATACATAGCAAGATATAAAGCGTATCTTATTCATTAATTGTTTTATCTTAAATTTCATTATATATGCTACCCTATTTTACATATTAAGTCAAATGAATATTTCTTTAGTTTTTTTCTAATATTTATTATTATCGTATATTTTAATAAATGTAATATTAGTTATTATTTATATAATCATTCAAATTCTATATTATTTTCTTCACACCATTCAATAGCTATTTCTTTTAGAGCGTTTTTCTTATATTCATGCCATTGTTGTTCAAGATCATATTCTTCTAGATTTTCATCAAATCTTCTGAATGCACCTTTTCCATTAATATCGTTCAGGAATTTTTCTCTGATTTTTTTGTCTTTTAATTGATAACAGAAATCTTCCATTATACTATATTCGCCAATATCTTCTATGCTTGGTAATGGAATATAAATATTAGCCAAATCCTTATCAATCTCAATAGCTAATTCAATTTCATCTTTTTCCCAATCATAATATCCATCAAGATCATCATCTTCCATTTCGATAGCCCTAAATATTAATTCTGAAACAAATACTATTTCTCCTGTTTTAGTGTTATAACAATATGTGTGTTCTTCAGTTAATGTTTCTAGTTGTTCAATTAAATCTTTTAATTTTAATTTTTTCATTTTAATTCTCCTTTCTAAAATTATAGTCTATTTTTGTTATGTATAATTTTTAAAGCTAAAGTTAGATTTGTTGTATAAGCTTTGTAATAATAATATTTACCTAAATATTTTTTTATGTATTTTTCATCTTCTGGGTGCGAATCTCCGCATTCATAAATATTTCCAGGAAGAATTCCCATTTG
>CAYZNB010000114.1:8240-9619 GCA_964478535.1 uncultured Thermotogaceae bacterium | reverse complement strand
TCATGTGTGCTGTAACGCCGTGCCTCCTTGGGAACGATAGTTGAACGGTAGTTGAGCAATCGTTTAACCATTGTTTAACCATTGTTTAACGCAAAAGATGAATGTTTTTGCCTGTGCTGTAACGCCTCGCAGAAAACACGTGGCTGTTACACTACTTTAGAAGCAAAAAACGTTGAAGTAAAAAATGTTTTTCCTTTCTACTAACCAACATTCCAACTTTCTGCTGATACCGCTCTTTGGATCCCGTAATAACCCCATAAAAAATACATAGAATAAATATTTTAATTATTCCCAAGCAAAAATCACATTCAATTAACTCTAAGGAAATGTTTTTGTTATTTAATTTTATTAGAATATTTATGAAAGTTTTTGAAACAAAAAATATTATTATAAACCATTAAATTTCGGAGGTATAAAAAATGTACAAAAAAGGATTAAAAATTTAATAAAACTAAAAACGTGTTTTACCACTCAAAAATATTATTTAATAAATAGATAAAGATAAATTATAGTAAAGTTGTGGTGAAAACCATGACTTTACTTTTTTCTATTTTTAAATAGTATACATTTATATAAGGAGATGATTTTATGAAGAATTTTATTTTTGAAAATGTGACTTTTTACTATACATCACCATACAAAGTTATTTTTGAAAATCTTAACTTAACTATTGATTGCAATTGGAAAACAGGCTTAATAGGTAGAAACGGCAGAGGAAAAACAACTATGTTAAATTTACTACAAAAAAAATTATTTCCTCAAATTGGAAATATCCACCATTCAAAAGAATGCTTTTTATTTCCGTATCAAGCCGATGAAAATTTTGATACAGTGTATAAGTTTTTAAAAAATAATACTGCCCCTTTTGATTTTTGGGAAAAAGAGATGGAAAAACTTACTAAAAATCCAACAAAAGAAAACCTTGAAAAATATGGAGAGATACAAGAACTTTTTACTAATCATAACGGATATATTATTGATTCATTAATTGAAAAAGAATTATACGATATGAAATTAGAAAATTCCATTTTAACACGTGATTTAAAAACTTTAAGTGGCGGTGAAAAAACAAAAATACAAATAATTTTATTATTTTTAAAACAAAATATTTTCCCCCTAATTGATGAACCTACAAATCATTTAGACATAAAAGGAAGAGAAATATTATCTGATTACCTTAATAAAAAAACGGGTTTCATTTTAGTTTCTCACGACAGATTTTTTCTAGATAGTTGTGTAGATCATATAATCTCAATAAACAAATCTGATATAAGAATAAATCAATCTACATACTCACAATGGGAAGAAAACATGACTCTTGAACTAAATTTTGAAAAAAAGAGAAATGAAAAAATTAAATCTAATATAAAAAAATTAAA
>CAYZNB010000114.1:3880-8140 GCA_964478535.1 uncultured Thermotogaceae bacterium | reverse complement strand
GGAAAAACATCTATATTTAAAGCATTGCTTAACCAAATAACTTATGAAGGTAAAATTATATTTCCTGATTTTATAATTTATTCTATAGCAAAACAAATACCGGAATGGAACACAGGCCTTTTGAAAAACCACGTTGAAAAATATTTTGAGGAAAATAGATTCAGAGAAATATTGGCTTGTTTAAACGTTAGAGGTGATATTTGGGAAAAACCACTAGAAAATTTTTCTGAAGGTGAAAGAAAAAAAATTGAAATATGTAAATCAATAATAAATCCTGTTATGCTATTAATGTGGGATGAACCATTAAATTACCTTGATATCCCTACAAGACAAAAAATACAAGAAGCAATTATAAAATATTCTCCTACAATGATTTTTATTGAACATGATAAATATTTTACAGAAAAAGTAGCAACACAAATTATTGAAATTTAATAAAATTATGGTAAAATTAAAGAAATAAAAAAAGAAGGGGCTTAAAATGTTTATTTTATTAGCAATTATATTACTAATTATAATAATTATATTTTTGAGAGGAGGAAACTCAATGGTTTCAAAAAGAACGAATCAAATTTCTGGAGGAATTTTTCTCATGGGGTTAGGAATATTAATACTTGTCCCACAAATTTCATTTTGGCCGTGGATACTAACCGTATGTGCGTTTTCTTCATTAGTACATTATGGACTATTATATTATTTCAGAAAAAATGAAAAATATATTCATGAAGCATTAGTTTCATTTTTGTGGCTTTTTGGACTTCCTATAATTTTTCATTTCGATATTTTTCTTGCAGGTATATTCATATTAATAGGTACTACAATGATAATAAACGTTCTTATTAAAAAAAGAAAATTTTAAAAATGAGAATATTAGGAATAGATCCGGGATACGGGAAAGTAGGTTATGGTGTTTTAGATAAAACAGGAAACAAATTCAAAATGGTAGACTATGGGGTAATATACACAGATAAAGAATTAAAATTATCAGAAAGACTTAAAGAGTTGCACGATAAACTAAATATAATCATTGATAAATACAAACCTGATGAATCTTGCGTTGAAGAATTATTCTTTTTTCGAAACGTCACTACCGCAATTCAAGTTGGAGAAGCACGTGGAGTCATTTTATTATGTTTAGTAAACAAAAATATTCCAGTATATGAATATAACCCTTTTCAAATAAAACAAGCAGTTACTGGCTTTGGAAGAGCTGAAAAAGGGCAAGTACAAAGAGTTTTAAAAATATTATTAAATTTGAAGAAAAATCCAACACCTGACGATGCCGCAGACGCTTTAGCAGCAGCATTTTGTCATGGAAATACGATAACAACTTATAATAAAAAATAAAAGAACCCGAGGGTTCTTTTATTTTTTATAAGGTTTTTTCGAAGAAGAAAGCCAACCTTTTTCTTTCCAGTAAATTTTATCTCGACTATCCTCGTTGTAATTTGAAATCATTTTCTTCATAAAGAAAAACATTATTTTTGTAAAAGGTCTTACAGATAGCTCATTTCTTTTTTCAATTAATAAATAAAATTTCTTTGCTTTTTTTTCAATTATATTTTCAAATTTTTTCTGCCTTTTAATATTCATATCTTCCCAATCTTTTGCTAATATAGAAAAACCCATTTTTAACACCCTTTTTAATCCCCAAAAACTCAAATTACGTTTCATAGAATTTAACGGATATTTATTACCCGAACCCGCAGCAGTTGAAATAACAATACCAACTTTTGAAAACATTTCTTCAACAGGTCTATGAGGAATAAACATATAACCGAAATGATCGAGAAGTGCTTTCATTCCACCACTTTCTGCTAAAACATATACCGGCGAAGAAAAAATAAATGCATCGGCTTCTTTAAGAGTTTCAGTAATTGGTTTCATGTATGAAAAATGCGGACATTTTTCTTCGCTTTTTTCTATACAGTTATAACATCCAATACAAAAGTGAGGCATATCTTTAGGAAGAAAAAAATCTGTAAATTCTATATCTCCAAATTTCAATAAATTTTTTTTAAACAATTCTATCACTTTAAAGTTGTTACCTTTTCTCGGGCTACCATGAATAACACATATTTTCATATTTTTCTCCTTTTTAGTGATAATTTTAAAAGTTGGTTTTTTTGAAATATCGAAAAAAATATTCTGAGATTATTTTTTATCTTATAAATAATAATACGCTCTCCCTTTTCTTAAATTTTTTTTGATTTTTTAAACCAACTAATGAAAAATAATATTGAAATCAAAAATGCTGGACCAGATATTGCTAAAATCCAAGATAAATAAATATCGAAAGATACCGAAGAATTACTCACCATTACTATATAAAAAAATCCATAGATTAAAAAAACGATAGCACCTATAATTTCTGTTTTCCAAGACATTATCAAAGCTATTATTAATATAAACACAGGAATGTTGTGTATAAATAATCCCACAAATATCTCAATAAATGTCGATTCTGAGCTAATCACATCTAATGACAAAGTCGCTAAAAATATTATATACAATATTGCTAAAATTCTAGGAACCCACAAAAAAATTTTACTTATCTTTTTCATTTTAAAACCGCCCTTTAATATTTTATTCAAAATATGCAGTACAAATATATTCATATCCTTTTTCAGAATCACAATTTTCCTTATTAAAAATTATATTTTTCCCAAAATGTTCAGCTGCAATCTTTAAATAACACATTGAAATACCAATATCAATATAATTAAACTTTCCAATGAGTGCAGCTTTTAGAAAGTTAAGATTTTTTTTATTAATAAAAATCTTATTAGAATCTCCAGCAAAATACCATGGCTGAAAATTAGTAGCTGAAGGGGCAAGTCTTACAACTTCTAAGATTTCTTTATTTTCCTTAACAGAAGAAATTTCAGTTAAATCTTTACGATTAAATTCAGCAACACTATTTCTATACAATTTTTCTTCAGCATCTCCAAAAGCTAATAAAATAACAAAATCCAAATTATTATGCGATTTAAAATTACTTTGTGGTCCTGCCATACCTAACCAACAAGAACCTATTCCATTTTCAGATAAAAATAAATCCATTTGTTGAAGCATAAAACCTGCATTCAATAAATGCCCCTCTTTTACTTCAGAATAAAAAGCAATATAATGTGGAGATTTTATTGCGAACATACCTTTAACCTCATTATCTGAAAGTAATACAAATTCCGTTTTTATGTCTTTATACAAAGGATCAATTTCCCTAATAAAATCCTCAATCATTTTTAATTTTGATTCTTCAAGACTTTTTTTCGCATATTTACGAACAGATTTCCTTTTGAAAATAGTATTATAAAAATCTTTTTTATTCATAAAAATAATCTCCTTTCAAATCATTTTTTTGATTATCAATAAATTATAACATAAAATTAAAATAATCAGATATAAACTAATATATCTGATTATTAAAATCTAAACTAACTTATTATTCACTTTCATAATTAAACTGCCAAATCACTCCAAATTTATCAGTTAATGACCCATAACATTTACTCCAAAAAGTCTCTTGAAGTTCCATATCAACTTTTCCTTCTACTTTAAGCTTATTAAAAAAATCTTTTAATTGATCCGTATCACTACTTATTATTGTGAGACTAATGTTATTTCCCTTAAAAAAAGGCATTCCTGGAAAAACATCAGAAAACATAACAGTGCTTCCACAGATATTAAGACTTGTATGAAGAACTAAATTTTTGTCTTCCTCAGATAAAATAAATTTAGGATCAGTTGGCATCTCTTCAAATGTCATAATCTCTGGTTTTTCTGTCTTAAAAATTTCCGAATAATATTCTACAGCTTCCCGACAGTTCCTGTTAAAATTAACATAAACCTGAACTCCCATTAATCTCAACTCCTCATAAATGATTTAGCAAAATTTTTCGTTTCAAAATTGAAAATAAAAAATATTTTATTTATTTGAATTATAAAATTTTTTTAAATCTTTTTTTTGATAAGCATTTAGTTCACTTTTTTTGATTCCAAGTATAGCTCCTTCCAATGCACATAACCTATTATAACAAGCTGAAGAATCATTTTTTTTAATCTTTAACCAAGCTAATTTACTCCCCATATCTCTTAATTCTTCAATTTTTTCTATACCTATTTCGCTAAGCTGTTTTTCCAATACTATTCCCATATTTGGAAAATTTCTCAATCCACTCATATCAACACCACACATTAATAATCAATTTTCATTTATTAATATAATTATATCATGTTTTTAGAATTTATCGATAATCC
>CAYZNB010000114.1:0-3780 GCA_964478535.1 uncultured Thermotogaceae bacterium | reverse complement strand
TCAAATTTCAAATAAAAACATAAATCAAAATGTTTTAGATTATCTTTTTATTAATCCTTTACAACCATTTAAAGAATTTGGAAATAACTCTTTAGCCAAAACAAATTGTTCCGGTATATCCATTATATGTTTTATTCCAAAATTTGTGGAACTCACAAAACCAAATCTTGAATAATATTCGGGATCTCCTACAAGAACTACCGAACCATAACCCAATTCGAGAGCCTTTTCTAAACATACATTAATTAATTTTGAGCCAATACCTTTATTTCTATAATTTAAATCAACAGAAACAGGACCCAAAAATAACGTTTCAAAATTTTTATTTTTATCAAAAATATATGTTTTAGTCAACATTATATGGCCTAAAATAAAGTTGTTATCTATCGCAACTAATGCTAATTCAGGAATATAATCTTCACTGTTTCTCAATTCATTTACAAAATCTTGTTCTTTACCGTTTGATACTTTTGCAGTTTTAAAAGCATTTTTAACTAAATTATTTATTATTTCAAAATCTTTCTCACATTCTTTATGTATAATCATTTTTTTCTCCTAAATTTATAGTATTTTTAATCTTAGTTCATTATAATACTAAAAATCTAATACCGACATCCTTCACCTCACAAATTATATTATTAGAAATCATTCTAAGAACAACTAAATTAATTATAACATATTCTAAAAAATTTATTCATATTATTTAAAAGCATTCTTGAAAAAAATTCAAAAAAATGATATAGTATTATTAATTATTCGATTATACAAAAAAATAATCATTGGAGGATTTTATGACTTTAATTCAAAGTATTGAAAAAGAAGTTGAGGAAAAATGTAAAAGTGAAAATAATATTTTTGGATATGGAATATGGACTCATCATATTTTAAGTGTAGTAAAATATTCGAAAATTCTAGCAACAAAACTCAATGCCGATTTAGAAATAGTAGAAATATCTGCTTTATTACATGATTATGCTAGTATTAAAGATAAAAATATGTATGAAGACCATCATATATTTAGTGGAGAAGAAGCCGAAAAAATTTTAAAACAATTTAATTATCCTCAAAATAAAATAAACCATGTAAAAGAATGTATTTATTCTCATAGAGGAAGTATAAATAAAGAAAAAATCTCTAAAGAAGCTGTATGTGTTGCCGATGCAGATGCAATGGCTCATATAGATAATGTACCCTCATTATTATATTTAGCATATTGTAATCATAATTTATCTATAGATGAAGGCTCTAAATGGGTTTCAGAAAAATTGAAAAGAAGTTGGAACAAACTCAGTGATGAAGCAAAAGAAATAATAGAAAAGAAATATAATAATGCTCAAGAAATATTAATAATTAATAATTTTTAATTCTTTAAAGCTTTGCCTTAAAAAAAGGATAAAGCTTTAAATTTGAAAAAACAATATAAAACTTTAGAGGTGGATTTTATGGCAAATAGATTCAAAGGTCATGTTCTTTTATGGATTACTGTTATTTTATGGGGTGTTTCTTTTGTTGCTACAAAAATAGTTGTTGAATATATTCCTCCAGTTAGTGCAGCGTTGATAAGATTTTTAATCGCATCTATTTTTTTGATTATCTTTGTAAAAAAACGAATAAAATACTCAAAAAAAGAATTTTTATTTTTAAGTATAGCAGCTTTTTTTGGAATCACTGCATATTTTCTATTTGAAAATACAGCATTAATACATACAACAGCTTCTAATGGAGCATTAATTATATCAACAACTCCAATAGTATTTTTAATTTTTAGCGATATAGTAAAAAGAAAATTTTCAAATAAAATACGTTATTTCGGTACTTTAATAGCTTTTATAGGAGTTGCCGTTTTGGTATTTAATGGAAGATTCATACTTGATTTAAACCCTATAGGAGATCTTTTAATGTTCGGGTCAGTAATATCATGGGTATTGTATACTGTTTATCTTGAGAAATTGCATCATTATGATAATTTGCCAGTCACAAAAGATTTGAATATTCTTGGAATGATTTTTTTTGTACCATTTTCTTTAATAGAAATAGTAAGATCAACTTCAGAAATTGATTTTTCTATATTCTTGAATTTTAATGCCGTTATGGGTCTACTTTATTTAGGAATATTTTGTTCTGCAGTTGGATACATTTTTTGGAACAGTGCTATAAGATTAGTTGGAGCAAAAACAACTATGAACGGAATTTATTTTATTCCAGTTGTTACAGTTATTTCAGAAGCAATTTTATTAAAAACGATACCTAATTTATTCACGATAATTGGAGCCGTTTTAGTTATATCAGGAACATACGTTTCTGAAATGAAAGGTAAAAAAGCAATTTAAATATAATTAAGAAGGTGATTTGCTTTGAAAGTGTTTTCTGTATTTGGAATTACTCAATCAGGTAAAACTACTACAATAGAAAAAATTATTTCAGAATTGGTAAAAAGACGTTATTCAGTAGGAAGCGTAAAAGAAATTCATTTTGAAAAATTCGCAATAGATACCCCAGGAAGTAATACACATAGACATAAATGTGCAGGCTCTACTTTAGTTACTGCAAGAGGACATAACGAAACAGATATTTTATTTCAAGAAAAATTATCTATAAATGATATTTTAAAATTTTATGATCACGAATACGTTGTTATGGAAGGGGTAACAGATTCAAATATACCTAAAATTATTACTGCACATACTATAGATGAAATTGAAGAAAGATTAGATAATCTTGTTTTTGCAATTTCGGGAAAAATTTCAACACAAATTAATGAATATAAAGGAATACCAGTTATTAATGCAGTTGAAAATGCCGAAAAACTCGTTGATCTAATAGAAGAAAAAGTCTATGAAAAACTTCCAGATTTCCCACCAGAATGTTGTGGCTTTTGCGGATATAGTTGTACACAATTAGGAGCAAAAATTTTAACAGGAAAAGCCAAAAGATCAGATTGTATCATTTCAAAAGGAAATATTCAATTAATCATAAATGATAAAAAAATTGATATGGTTCCGTTCGTTCAAAAAATATTATTTAACGCTGTAAACGCAGTGGTAAGTGAATTAGAAGGATTCAAAAAAAATGCCGATATTACTATTAAAATTGGAAACAACAATGGTCTTTAAAAATGAATTTCGATAATTTTGAAATTGTAGATAAATTTAAAAGTAAAAAAAATGATGTATTTAAAATATTATGTAATTTCTATGGAGAAAAAAACTTTTTTGTTTTAAAAAGATTTTTAGATTCAGATAAAATGAACAAAGAAATTCAAATACTTAAAGAACTTAAAAATAATCATTTAAAAGTCCCTGAAATTTTTCATGTTAAAAACAACAATTTAATAATGGAATTTATAGATGGAAAAACATTTTTAGATATTTTTGAAGAACTAGAAAAATCAAATTCATCAGACTATAAAAATTTGATAGATAAATTATTAAACTGGTTAGAAAATTTTTATACATTCAGTAAAATTAAATTTGATAAACAGATAATTTTAGGAGATATTCATCTAAGAAATTTTTTATTTTCTAAAGAAATTTACGGAATAGATTTTGAAGATACTAAATTTGGAACTATAGAAGAAGACATTGGAAAATTATGTGCATTCATTTTAACTTACGATCCTTCGTGGACAACTTGGAAAAAAACTTTTTCAGAAATTTTAACCAATAAATCTATAAAATTATTCAAAATAGATGAAAGCTTAATTACATTAGAAACACAAAAAGAATTAAATGAAATCGAAAAAAGAAGAAATCTGAAAAAATAATCTTTTCAAAGGAGAAA
>CAYZNB010000113.1:1922-10004 GCA_964478535.1 uncultured Thermotogaceae bacterium | reverse complement strand
TAGCTTTAAGTAAAAATGAAATAATCAGTTTATCTCGTGATATAACTCAAAAAAAATTGATAGAAAAAAATTTAATAGAAGCAAAAAAATATGCCGAAAAATCCAATAAATTAAAAAGCATATTTGTATCAAAAATAACTCATGACTTAAAAACACCTCTACATGGAATTTCTGGATTAGCTAAAATTTTAAAAGAAAAAGAACAAAATCAGGAGTCTCAAGAATACCTTCAACTTATACTATATTCTGTAGATAATATGGTAAATATAATAAATAATTTACTCGATATTTCTAAAATAGAAAATAATAACTTAGAATTAAGTAATACTCAATTCAATTTAAAAGAGGAACTCGAAAATTTCGTTAATTTTTTCAAACAAATAACCTCAAAACAAAATAATAATCTAAATTTAATTATACAAAAAAATATTCCTGAAATTGTCGTAGGGGATAAATACCGTTTGATAAGAATTATTCAAAATTTTCTTTCAAACTCTAATAAATTTACTGAAAATGGAAAAATAGATATAAGAGTCTCTCTTGAAAATTTTGAAAACGATGAATATATTATTAATTTTGCAATTTCCGATACAGGCGAAGGGATCAAAAAAGAAAAGCTACCTATGATATTCAAACCTTATTATCAGGCTCATGCTTTTGATGGCAGAGGTACAGGTTTAGGAATGTCTTTAAGTAAAGAATTAATAATGCTTATGAAAGGCAACATCAATATAGAAAGCGAAGAAGAAAAAGGAACAAAAATTACATTTACATTGAAATTTAATAAAAACAAATAAGCAGAAAGCAGACAGTTGGTCTGTTGGTCAGGAAAAATCAAATAATGTTTAATTGGTTAAATGGAAAAGCGTTTAAAATATCGAAAAGAGAAATGATGTTTTTGACAGTTTTTTATTATAATGCTTTGGCGGTTAATATGGATGAAATAAAGTAGCGAATAATTGAGAATTTTCGTCAAAAAATCAATTGAGGAAGGTCAAAAAACGCGTCAAAAAATAGCATGTCTGAGCGTAGCGAGTTTGCTATTTTCCGCCATTTTTTGACAAGGGTGAAATTTGTTTTTTAGAAAATTTGATCTTGTTCGCGTTTATTTTATCCAATGCTTACTACTTCATTATTATAAGCATCTGCTTTTAAAGCTTTTCCTTTCGAACTTTCCAACTTTTCACTTGCCACTCGCCACTTTTCACTAATTAAACGTTTATCCATTTAAACATTTAAACGTTTTATAGAATCATTTTTGTTATATAAATTTTGATAGAAAATCTGGCATATTATCAAGTGGAAGAATTTTATCAACCGCTCCTATATCAATTGCTTCTTTAGGCATTCCAAAAACTACAGATGTTTTTTCATCTTGTGCGATAGTATATGCACCATTTTTTTTCATTTCAAGCATTCCTCTTGCACCATCTTTTCCCATTCCTGTTAACATAACTCCTATACTATTTTTTCCTGCATATTGAGCTACTGAATAAAATAAAACTTCAACAGAAGGTCTTTGATGATATACTTGTTCTCCATCTTTTACTTCCACATAATATTTTGCACCACTTCTTCTTAAAACCATATGTTTATTACCTGGAGCTATTAAAACTCTTCCTGAATAAAGACTATCTTTATTTTCCGCCTCTTTAACTTCAAGCTTTGAAATATTATTTAAAGAATCTGCAAATGATTTCGTGAAATTTTGAGGCATATGTTGCACTATAACTATAGGGGGCATATCTGAAGGAAGTTTGGAAATTAAATATCTTAAAGCTTGAGTTCCCCCTGTAGAAGCTCCAATCGCTATTATTTTTTCTGTTGTTTTTATCATTGCTCTTTTAGGTTTTTCAACATCTTTAATTATTTTTTCATTTAATGAACTTAAAATCGCTGCTTTTTTCATATCAACTTTTGCCGCTGCTTTAATTTTTTCTATTAGAGTATCCCCTAAATCTTTAACTGAATAAGATCCCCCCGGTTTTGGCACAACATCCACCGCACCATATTCAAGTGCTTTTACAGCAACTTCACTGCCATGTTGTGCTAAAGAACTTACTATAATAACAGGAATGGGGAAGTGTTTCATAAGCTTTTTTAAAAAAGTTATTCCATCCATTCTTGGCATTTCAACATCAAGAAGTATTACATCTGGATTATGTTTTAAAATTTTATCTCTGCCAATTATAGGATCAGGAGCGGTTGCAACTACAGTTATTTCTGAATCCTTTGATATTTCTTGCGAAATAACTTTTCTTACCAAGGCAGAATCATCTATTATTATAACGTTTATCATATAAGCAACTCCTTCGTTTTAACCATACGCTCAAATGAGCGTATGTTTTTAAAAGTCATTAAGATCGTCTTCTAAAGGAATTATATCTTCAGGTTTTACAACTTTTGTTTTTTTAGATTCTTTAGGGTTTTCATAAGTTTTTTGAATTGTTTTAGGAACTTTTTTAACGCTTGAATGATTAATTTTTCTTTGTTGAGCTTTTTTGGCTCCTTCAACCATAGCAACAATTTCATTTATAGATTCAGCAAGACTTTCAACTTGTGCATTCAATTCTTCAGATGAAGACGCCCCTTCTTCAGAATTTGAAGCTATAGTTTGGGTTACTTGATCTATTTGATTAATAGCTTTGTTTATCTGCATTATACCTTGTGACTGTTCCTGACTTGCTGCTGCTATCTCATTTATTAATTCATTTACTTTAGTAGCCTGTGTTTTTATTTCTTCTAATGAATTTTTTACTTTCGTCGAGACATCAACACCTTTCTGAGATAAATTAATATTTTTTTCTATTATTTGAGCTGTATCCTTTGCAGCATTTGCACTTCTTTGAGCTAGATTTCTTACTTCTTCAGCTACCACTGCAAATCCTTGTCCGGCTTCCCCTGCTCTTGCTGCTTCAACAGCTGCATTTAATGCAAGTATATTTGTCTGGAAAGCAATTTCATCTATAACTTTTATAATCCTTGATATTTCACCGCTTGAGGCTTTTAACTCTTCCATAGAATTCATCATTTCAACCATTTCTTTATTACCAGCTTCTGAAGCATCTTTGGCTTTTTCAGCTAAAATAGCTGCTTGTTTTGAATTTTCTGAATTTTGCTTAACCATTGATGCTGATTCTTCTAATGTTGATGAAGTTTCTTCAACACTCGCCGCCTGTTCCGAACTGCTTTCTGCAAGTTGTTGACTTGAAGAAGATAATTGCTCTGAAGCACTTGCAATTTGTTCTGACCCTTCGCTTAAATTATCTATTATTTTTCTTATAGGTTTTGTTATACTTATTACAATAACTATAGCTAAAACTATCCCTATAATAACTGCAATAACTAACACTATAATAATTATCGTTACAGATGTTGCCAATTGATTATTTAAATTTTGACCATTATTAATAGTTTGTTGTGAAATTGAATTTGAAAAAGCTTCTGCAACTGCCAAAACTTGATTTTGACCTATTTGTGTTCTTAATCTGTCTACTTCATCGAGTCTTGATCTATAACTCAAATAATTATTCAATTCCTTCTCATAATTAGATAAAGATGTTTTTACGTTATTTAACCTTTGAATATTTTCCTGTTGTCTTGTATCTGCAAGCAAAATACTTATCAATTCTTCTAACTGATCGAAATATCCTATAACATTTTGTAGAAAAGAAAGGTCATTATTTGCAACCGAATTTAAAAAACCTCTGCTTATTACATTCGCATAATCCAATAAAAAATTCGAATTTGCAATTCTTTCCATTCTTCTATGAAGATCTTCTGCAGATACTCCTGAATCTATTTCATCAGCCATCATTTCTTCCATAGCGTTTAAAAACTCTTCAGCATTTTGCATATAATTATTATATAGATTAGTCATAGTAGTCCTCGTTGAAATTAATGAATTTATAAGACTTTCTGTTTCATCCATTAATTTCTCATATTCTAACAATCCTCTTTCTGCTTCTTCAACTGCTTTTACAAAATCAGCTAATTTATTGTCAGATCCAAATGTTTTAGAATCCTTTAAAAAATTTTTTGCAGCATTTATTTCATTTATAGCTAATGTGTAAAAATTATCTTCTTCTGTAAAAGAGTATCCTCTCATTTCATACATGAGACCGTATATTTCTCTTTCTATACTTTTGGCATAATTCATTTCTACTATATCTATTTCAGTCATTTCTGAAACTGCAGTTTGCGAAGTTAACATATTAAAAATAGCTATCGTTCCTAAAACTACCATAATAATCAGCATTATAATAAAACCCAAAGATATTTTTGCAGATAATTTCATATTTTTAAACATTTTTTTCCACCTCCATATTATCTAAAATAGTTTTTTCTTTTTGAGATAAAATTCTTTCAATATCGAGCAATATAACAACTATTTCTTTCAATTTTCCCATTCCCGTTATATATTCAGAAGAATAATCTGAATTATACGAAGGTGGCGGGGCTATAAAATCTTTTTCAAGGTTTATTACTTCTGAAACGTTGTCTACTGCTATCCCCATAAGTTTTTTTTCTTCTTTATTTTGCATCTCCACTACTATAACACAAGTTCTGTCATTGTACTCTTTAAAATCCATATCAAACTTTAATCTTAAATCAATTAAAGGGATTATGTTTCCTCTTAAATTAATTACCCCTTTAACATATTTAGGCATTCCGGGAACTTTGGTGATGTTCATAATACCTATTATTTCTTTAACTTTTTCAATAGGTATTCCATAAGTTTCAACATCAATTTGAAAAGTTAAGTACTTACCTTCTTTAGCAATCACCTTTTTCACCCCCTATCAATTTTTGAAATCCGTATTTCTCCTGTATATGTGTTAAAAGATATTTTTCTTCCTCTTTTTCCTCCCGTTTCTTCTTTAAAAATTTTTAAGTTGTATTGGTTCAATAATTTCTTTGCAATTTCAACATTTTTTTCTCCAACTAAGTACTGAGAATCATTTACACTTCCACCAATTAAATAAATTTTGCACTCTGATAAATTTGATTTTAATTCAGAAATTCCTTTTAACAAAAATGGAATTGAAAAATTACCATATTTCGCACTTTTCTCTATTCCATTGGGAAGTATATAATGATTTATTCCAAAATTCTTTTTGATCTCGTCATAAACACATATAGATACGCAAGATCCCAATATGGTGTTAACTATATAATTTTCAGAAGTTATAAAAAGATATCCAGGTTTTAAAAAGTAATATTCTAATTTCATAGTTATTCTTTTAAATAAATAGTAGGTTTAACAAATTTAAAAAGATTTCTGCTGTCTGAAAGACTTTCAGAATGTCCAACGATTATAAATCCACCTTTTATCAAGTTGTTATAAAATTTATTTACTAATTTATTTCTTGAATCGTTGTCAAAATATATCATGACGTTTCTACAAAAAATAATATCAAAATTATGTTTAAATGGAAACAATTCCATTAAATTAAAAATTCTAAAAGTTATATGTTTTTTTAAATCTTCTTTAGCAATATAATTAAAGCTTGATTTAAAAAAATATTTTTGCAAAAAAAGCGGTGGTATTAGTTGCGTGATTTGATTTGAATAACTTCCCGAAACAGCTTTTTTTAAAACTTCTACACTTATATCAGTCGCAAGAATTTTCAACTCAATGTTTTCAGGAAGTATTTCCTTAAAAACCATAGCTATAGTGTAAGGTTCTTCTCCTGTAGAACACCCTGCACTCCATATTCTTATTTGATGATGTTTTAATATCCTTGGATTTATCTTTAAAATATTTATTATTTCTTCTTTTAAAAATTTAAAATGGTTGTCTTCTCTAAAAAAATCTGTTTTATGAGTTGTTATTTCGTGTACAAATTCTTCGTAAATATTTTTTTCTTTATTTAGTATTTTTTTATAATATTCATTGTAATCTTCTATTTCGTGTCTTTTCATAAGTTTATCTATTTTTGATTTCAAAAAATATTTCTTAGCAGGAGAAAATGTAATACCCATTTCAGAATAAATATGTTCTTTAAATTTTATAAAAACATCTTCTCTCATACTAACAACCCCTCATTATAAATTTTCAGAAATCTTAAAAATGCTTTCAACATCTACTATTAATGAAACTTTTCCATCTCCTAAAATAGATGCTCCTGAAACGTGCTGAATATCTTTGAAATCATCACTTAAAGGCTTAACAACTATCTCTTGTCTTCCATATATATTTTCTACAGGCAATGCGAGAAAATTTTGGTCTATTTCTAAAATCAAAAGAAGAATTTTAGAATAATCATTAATTTCTTTTGAAAAAAATAACTTTTCTCTCTGAATCAATGGGATTATCACATCTCTGTATTTAATATTCTTTAATTTATTTGCAACGGAAATATATTTGACTTCTTCTGGTCTCAATATTTTTTTTATATGTATTGTTGGAAAAATATACTTTTCATTTTCTATTTCTACTATAGTACCGTTAAGGGCTGCCATGTTTATAGGGATTTTTAAAATAACCTTTGTCCCTTTATTAATTTTTGTTTTTATTTCAACTTTTCCTCCTATTTTCGAAATTGCATTTTTTACTACATCCATTCCAACTCCTCTTCCAGAAACTTTTGTGACATTTTCAGCTGTTGAAAAACCTGGATGGAAAATAACGTTTATTATTTCTTCTTCTGTGTATTTTTTTTCTTTTTCAAGTAAATTATTATTTATAGCTTTTGCTTTTATTTTTTCTAAATCTAAACCTTTTCCATCATCTTCAATTTCTATATAAACACTTCCCTTTTTACTATGTGCTGAAATTATTACTTGTCCTTTATTTCTCTTACCATTTTTTATTCTTTCTTCCGTATCTTCAATTCCATGAGAAATACAGTTTTTAACTAAATGGAGCATTGGATCTAATATTTTTTCTGCTATATTTCTGTCTATTTCAGTATTTTCTCCATTCATTATTATATCTACATCTTTTTTTAACTCTTTTATAGAATCTCTTGCAATTCTATGAACTTTTTGGAAAGTTGATTTTAAAGGGATCATTTGCATATTCATAGATATTCCTTGAAGTGTTTTTGATAATTTCATCATTCTACTTATATTTCCTATCAACTGTTGGCTTTCAGAATTTAATTTGTCAACATCTCTTTCAACTTGAGAGTGAATTATCATCAATTCTCCTATTAAATTTACAAGTGTTTTAATTTTTTCTGCGGATATTTTTATATAATCTTCTTTAGCTTGCTCTGAAACTTTTTGTTGTTTTCTTAAAGCCTCTAAAATTGTTTTTGTATCCGCTTCATTTTTTAATTTAGCTATTTCTCCTATTTTTTTATCAGAAAAAATTTCTCTTTGATCTTTTAATAATTTTTCAAGTTGTTCTGCTGAAATAATTTTTTCTTCTACTAAAATTTCTCCAATTTTTTTCTCTTTCTTTTCTTTTACTATTTCTTTTTCTTCTTTTGTTGCTTCGATTTCTTTCAATTTATTAATATGACTATTTATTTGAATTATAAATTCTTCATCAAATATTAAATTTCTATCTTTACATATATTTTTTATATAATCATTTGATATTAAAATCAAATCTATCAATTCTTCAGTTATTTTTTTCTTCTTTTTTCTGCATTTATCTAAAATATTTTCTATTTGATGTGAAATTTTAGATAATATATTAATTTCAACAAAACCTGATAATCCTTTAATTGTATGAAAAACTCTAAATAAAGAGTTAATTATTTCCATGTTTTCTGAATCTGTTTCAAGATTTAAAATATCTCTTTCAACGGTTTCGTTATGTTCAAGAACTTCATTTGTAAAGTCTTTCCAAAGATCAATATCATAATCATATTTTTCTTCTTGAATTATTTTTAAAGCTTTTTCAAATTCTTCATTTTTTTCATTCATAAAATCACCTGCTTATATAGAATTCTTAAAAGTTTCTTTCCATCGGGATATTCTTTTCATATATGAATGCATTATTTCATGTAATGTTTCAAACTCAAAAGGTTTCATCAAATAGTCGTCAGCTCCGTATTCTAAAGCTTTTAACACTCTATCTACTGTAGAATTTCCCGTTATCATAATTATCTGAACAAGCTTATTAAG
>CAYZNB010000113.1:0-1822 GCA_964478535.1 uncultured Thermotogaceae bacterium | reverse complement strand
GTTGTATAAAAAGGTTTAAAAATATTTTTCACAACGTCTTGTTCCATCCCTATACCATTATCTGAAATTTTACAAATATAATTGGTTCTAAAATCAAATAATTCTATTTTTACTTTTCCTTCTTGAGATTTTTTTTGAATAATTGCATCTACAGCATTAGAAAGCAAGTTAACAAATACCATAATTATTTTATTATAATCACTTAAAACAATATAATCTGTTTTTTCATAACTAAAATCAAAAACAATTTTTTCTTCATATTTTCCTTCATTTAATATTATTGCTGTATTTATTATTTCTATTAAATCTACAGGTTTTTCATCACTCTCTCTTCTCAAAGCGCCTCTAAAAATATTAGTAATTGATTTGATTCTTAAAAGTGCATTTCTTGTTTTTTCAAGTCTTGTAGAATCATAAACTTTTTTTCTTATGTTTAAATCTGTCTGAAGTAACGCTATAGTTAAAGGGTTGTTTATTTCATGAAACATCCCTACCATCATAAGACCTGCTATATTAAAATTTTCTGAATCGAGCATTTTTTCTTCAAAAACTTTCATTTTATTATAATCATTAAAAACAGCGATATAAAGTTTTAAAAATTTTAACGTTGACGTAAACAAAGATTTTGATTCTAAACAACAATCTTTATTTATAAAATAATAAAATTCAACATTTTCTTCTTTATTTTCAGCATTTTCAAAAATGATAGGTTCGTATTCATCCATTAACATTTCATATTTTTCAATCTTATTTTTATCTCCATATTCATCTACTTTTTCACCGCAAATTATTTTTGCATAGTCAAAAATATTTAATTTGTCTAACAAATCCATAATATTATTTAAAAAAATACAAGGCTTTTTTTTGTCTATTAAGGCTATATCTAATTCTTCCAATATTTTTTTTCTTGTTTCGTTTATTTCTGAAATATTTTTAATATTTTCAACAAGAAGTTCATTTTTTATCACTTCTTCAGTGCTTAATTTAATTTCTAATAAAAAAATATTATTGTAAGGTTTGAAAAAAACATCACAATAATTGAATTCATTTATTATTGCCTTTTGATTGAAAGAACTTCTTATTTCATAACTCTTTAAATTATTAAAAGCATCTTTAATGTTTTCATGAAATTCTTCATAAATAAAATCAAAAACATTGATTTTGTCTTCAGTAAGTTCTTTAAAAGTTTTATTACTATATATTATATTTCCTGTTTTATCACATTTTGCAATTCCAAACGATAAATTATCTAAAAAAACATCTAAATCTTCAAACATTTTCTCCCCCTATAACTCAAAAAATGTTTTATACATTTTCTTCTTTTTATTTTTAAATTCATACTCTTCTTCAAGACTAAATATATTTCTAATTAATTCAATATATTCTTCATTTATATAATAAATTTTTTTTCTTTCACTTATTTTACTCACTTTCAATATTTCATTTTCAACAAAATTTTCAAGCACATTTTTTGTACTTCCTGCACCCGAGGATAATTTCTCTTTTATATCAATAAATCTTAATTTTTTTTCTTTATATAAAAGCCTTAAAATTTTTATTTTTAACTCTGAAGAAAATAAATTTTCTAAAATTTGAGACACCTCCAAATTTCTTTTTTATATTTCATCTTTTACTTTTTACTTTTCAATTATTAAAAAAATAGTGTGGCTAAAAATAATTTATAGTTTGTTAGTCAGAAAAAACAATTAATATTTAATTGGTTAAGGATTTAAATAGTGAAAAGTGGCAAGTGACACAATTTTTTTATTATAATGCTTTTACGGTAAATATGGATTTTAAAGTTAGTCTGTAGACAGTTGGT
>CAYZNB010000112.1:0-10095 GCA_964478535.1 uncultured Thermotogaceae bacterium | reverse complement strand
AAAAATCTTTTAAAACCCCTTTCAATAAAAGAAAGTAACGCGAAAAAATATTACGGTAAAAATACTGTATGTTAATTAAAACGTTTTAATTAATTATTTTAGTTATTAAAAGTATAAAAGATGTTTTAAAGTTCTAATTATGTTCGAAATTCATAGTGGTTGTTACACTATAATAAAATAAAAGATGTTTTAAAAACTTTATAAAATTTTTGTATATAATTTGATAATTTTAATAAGATGGGTAAATAATATAATTTCTAAGTTGAAATACCAAATTTTAACGATCGCTAAAATCTTTTTTTGATAAGGATTACAACGGTTAACCGAATCGTTACAATGACAAAAAACTCTCAAGATGGACAAAAAATCGCTGAAAGCATTATTAAATAAGGTTTTTTGTTTTTTGATAAAAAAATAATAAAATTCTTAATTATTATTTGATATTATTTTATGTTATAAAAACAATTTTATTCTTTTTATATATTGAATTTATTGATTTTTAACTGGTATAATTATTTTATCAAGATTATCTTTTTTAACTTTATTCTGCATTTTCACATATAATAGTGAGAGTTAATAATTATTACAAGTAATTTTTTCATTTTTTATTCTCTCCTTTAAAAGTGTTGTTTTAAGAGTATAAATTTTTAAAGTTGAAAATGGAAAAAATACCGTTGGCTGAAATCCTTTTTTTATAAAGTTTATGTCAATTAACCAAAAGTTGACAATTGCAAGCGGTGAAAAAAATGACAAAAAACATTTCAAAAATTTCATTTAATAATGTATTTGAATATTTTTTTAATCAAGGGCAATATTGTTATCCTTTGATTAATCTATTTGTTTATAAAAAAATAGTTGATGATATTGATTTGCTTGAAATCCAATTACTAATGTGGAATAAAAATTATAGGGAAGCTATTGAAAAAGTAAATTCTATTTTCAAAGTAGGAGTTTTAGATAACAGAAAAAAATATTTACTGCACATAATTATAATGAAAGCTTATTTTTTTGTAGACAAAAAAAAGAGTAAGTATTATTTTATTAAATTGAAAAATTCTTACACTAAAATTCCTAAGGATTTAAGAAAAGTTGTTGCAACGTGTTTAAAGTCTTATTGTTCGTTAGATGATGGGAATTTTAATTTTAATATTTGGGGTAAATATTTAGAAGAGGATGAAAATGATAAGTGCTTTTACAAAATTGCTTTAGCAAGAGCTGAAATTGCTAATAAGAATTATTTTGATGCATATATTTTTTATGCTCAAGCTGTTAGGTCTGCTTTAATAAGTGGTCATCAGACTGGAATTTTAACTTCTTTTAATAATTTTCATTTTTTAATATTTGAAAAATTTTTTAAATATTCTAATAATTTAGTTGAGTTTCATAAATTCTTAGTGCCTAAAACTTTTTCAGATGTGCGTATAAAACTATATAATATAGCAACTCTTGTAGAAATTTTAGAAAAAAACGATAAAATAAAATGTTCTGAATTTTTGATTATAGCTGAATATTATTTTAAAGATATAAAAAATTTAGAAAAACATAAAAAAATAATTGATTTGCTTAAATTCAAATATAGACCTTCTGTTAGAGGTTATGAGTTAGATAATAAAATGATTGATTTTATTTCAAAAAATGTTTCTATAAATGAGAGAACTATTTCAAAAATTAAAAATGAATCTTTAAAAAAAATTACTAGCAATTTTATCATTAAACTTTTTCCTAATTTAGATTTTAAAGATATTGAAAATCTTCCTTATCCTATAATAAATGAAATTATTAAAATAAGAAAAAAAGAAAAAGCGATAAATATTTTGAAAACTAAAGATATTAGTAAAATAGATTTTATTTCTGCTTATATAGTTTTAGTGAATAAATTAGACAATTTTTCTATTCTTTTTAATAAAATAGGTAAGATTTTTAGGGAGTTAAAAGAGGATAAAAAGAAACTTATAAAAAGGATTGATATGGGAGATAATGAATTAGCTTTTTTAATATGTTTATTAGATAAATCAGATGGTTTTTATAAAGCGAGAATGGATATAATAGAAAAATTTTTAAAAAATATTGATATTTCTTGTTTAGATTTTTTTATTGATAAATATATTTCTTTGACTTATTTAAAAAAAGATATTTTTGAAAAGTTTATAAAAAATTACGTTTTATATTTTAATTCTTTCAATGAATTTAAGTTTGATTTTGAAAAAAAAGTTTTAAATTTTTGCAATAAATATGGTTTGAATACTCATAGTGCTATGATTTCTTTATATTGTTTTGATAAAAAGGAAAGACGCATTTTAAATACAATTTTTGAAGAAGTGATTTAATTATTATAGTTTTTAATTAAATAATAAGGAGGAGGAAACCACAGATGAACACAGATATTTTAATTGTTATTTAACATTCTTTTAATTTGTACTTTTGTAGTACCAAAATTAATAAGTAATCCTAGAGAGTTTGTACAGCCAATTATTTCTTCTGAAATCAATCTGTGTTCATCTGTGGTTAAAAAAGTTTGAAGGGGGTATTGCAAATGAAATCCTTACCAATTTGTTTATTAAAAAATTTATCCACCTCTCAATGATCAGAATTAATCGCTGAAGATTATTTTAATGTTTTTTTCTTCCTGCATCAAAAGTTTATCCTCCACCAGACGGTGTTAAAAAAGATATTTCATCTTTATCTTTTAATTTTAAAGAAAATCTTTTATTTCCTGTAATATTTTTTTTATTTACAAAAATTACTGCTTCTTTTAGTTCTTTAGCTTTTATTTCAGGATTTTTTTCTATTATTTGTTTTATCACTTCTTTTACTGTTCCTTCGTTCATTTCTAATTGTGATATATTGTTTTTTACGTTTATCATTCCAAAAAATTTTACTTTAATCATATCTTATAATCACCGATTCCTAATTTTTCAAGTCTTTTTTTAGTTGGTACTCCGTTTTCATCCCATCCTCTTATTTTATAATATTTATTTATCATTTTTTCCAGCTTTACTTTACTGTCTTTATCTTCTAATCTTTGTAATTCTTTTGTCAATCTTTTAGGTAATGTGTCTTGATCTCCTTTTAATCCTTGCCTTATGTTTATAAGTCTTTCAAGGTTATACCCTCTTTCTCCCGCTTTTAAAAATTTTCCTATATTCATTTTAAACCCTGTAGACATTTTTAATGCGTACGGGTATGGCATTAAATTTTTCATATTTAAAGACATTACTATTGAATTATTGTGTAAAAATCCTACTAATGGCCCAAAATATGGTATTAGTTTATTAACAAATCTTACAAAAGAGCTGTTTGGTTTTTTTATAAATTTTGCTGGTAATACTGAATATGTTGAAAAAAGACATGTTCCTCCTGCTGATACTGCTTCCATAAAGTCTTGAAAAAATATTGTGAAAGCTGCTTTTCCTTTTGTAGTTTTTCCGTTTACATTTAATCCTAATCCTTCCATTATTACCATATATCCGCCGTTTAAATGGCATCCGCCTCTGTTAGATGTTGCATATCCTAATCCCATTCCTTGTGCTGCTCTTGGTTCATATGCGGCTAATTCAAGACCTTTTACGTTTATAGCAAAGTCTTTTCCACCGTATTTTTCTGAAAGTTTTTTTGTTCCCTCAGCTAGTTCGTCTCCTATTCCTTCTCTATTTGCAATTTTTTCAAGAATATTTTCTAAATCAGATACGTCTTTAAAATTCAGACCGTTTTTCCATATTCCTTTTTCATTTAATTCCATAGCAAATCCTATTGTACTTCCAAATGTTATTGTGTCTATTCCATATTCATCACATAAATGGTTTAAGTTTATAATACTTTGCAAATCATTATTTTCAAGGTTACTTCCTAATAATGCGAGTGTTTCAAGTTCTGGCCCTTTTACTTCTTTTCCATAGGCTTTAACTACTCTTGCACATTGTATAGGACATGAAATACATCCTTTATTTTTAACAAGATGTTCTTTTCTCATTGTTTCTGCATTAATTTTTTCAAAGTCTTCAAAATTTCCTCTTGAATAATTTTTTGTAGTTAATAAGTTTCTGTAATGCATCATAGTAAGTATTGCCCCTGAACCAAGTTTAGGGAGTTGTTCTCCTGTTAGTGGGTGTTTTTTTAAATTTTTTGTCCAATTTTTTGTATGTTTAATAAATTTTTCTTTATCGTATAATTCAATATTTTTATTTCCGCTAACTATCAATCCTTTAAGATTTTTATATCCAAAAACTGCTCCTATTCCTCCACGTCCTATAGCTCTTTCTTCACTTATAACTGCTGCATATTTTACAAGGTTTTCTCCTGCTCTTCCTATTACAAGTTTTCCTCTGTTTTTTTCTCCCATAAGCTGTTGTGTTTCGCCTGTATTTTTGCCCCACAATTGTCCGGCACTTTTTATTTCAACTTTTTCATTTAAAATGTCTATATAAACTTTTTCTTCGCTTTTTCCTATAATTATTATTCCGTCATATCCTGCTCTTTTCAAGTGAAAACCAAAATTCCCACCACAATTTGAGGAAATCAAAAGTCCTGTTAATGGTGATATTGTAGATACGTTGAATCTTGAAGATGATGGTGCTGATGTAGCTGTTAATGGTGAGTTAGTAATTACTATAATGTTTTCTTCGGATAATGCTTCAACTTTTTTATTAAAAAACTCAAAAATTATTTTGGCGGCAAGTGTTTTGCCTCCTATAAACATTTCTCTTGCTTTTTTGCTTAATATATATTCATCTATTATTTTTGTCGTTAGATTTACTTTTAAAATTTTTTCTGCATATCCAAACATTATCCCACCCCTTTGATTATATGATACATTTTTTTCATTTCTTCATAATTCATAATTTTAGGCACTGGATATAAAGGGTTTGCTTCTTTTAATGCTCTTTTAGACATTATTTCAATATCTTTTGTTTGTATTTCTGGTATTTTATCTCGTATATCGAGTTCTTTATTTAATGTTTTTATTTTTTCAATAAATTTTTTTGCTTTTTGTTCTTGTGTATCGTTTTCAGAGGTTATTCCTGTTAAATCTGCTAATTCAGATAATGATTTATAAACAGTTTCTCCATAATATTCTAAAACATATGGTAGTATTATTGCGTTTGCAAGGCCGTGTGGTAATGAATAAAATCCTCCTAATGTATGTGCTATAGCATGAACATATCCAACATACGCTCTTGTAAAAGCTGCTCCTGCTAAAAATGATGCTTTTAACATTTTTTCTCTTGCTTTTATATTTTTTCCGTTTTTATACACTTCATTTATATTTTCAAAGATTAATTTTATTGCTTCAATGCTATTTTGTCTTGTTTCTTTTGTGTTGCTTCTGCCTATATATGCTTCAACTGCATGAGTTAAAGCGTCTATTCCTGTTGTCGATGTAATATGTGGCGGAAGGTTAATTGTGAGTAATGGGTCAAGTACTGCATAATGTGGAATTAATGGTAAATCTCCAACTCCATATTTTTCATGTGTTCGACTATCTGTAATTACTGCTGCTATAGTAGTTTCGCTTCCTGTTCCTGCTGTTGTAGGAACTGCAAAAAATGTTGGCATTGGTTTTCTGACTTTTAATACTCCTTTCATTTGCGAGATTGTTTTATCTGGTCTTGCAAGTCTTGCTCCTATGCCTTTTGCACAGTCTATAGGCGAGCCTCCTCCAAAGGCTAATAATGCTTGACATTTATTTTTTTTGTATAATAAAAGGGCTTCTTCTATATTGTCTATTGTTGGGTTAGGTACAGTTTTGTCGTATATAAAAAATTTTATTTTTTCTTTTTCCAATTCTTCAAGCAAAGGATTCATAAGTCCTATGTTTACTATTCCTTTGTCTGTAACAATTAAAATATTGTCTATATTTTTTTCTTTAATTATTTTTGGTAGTTTTTTTACAGCATTTTCTCCTTCAATTAATTCCGGTTTTCTCCATGGTAAAAAGTTTGATGCTATTTTAAATGCTGTTTGATAAGTTCTGCAATATATTTTGTACATTTTCCCCCTCCTTTTTATCGGTTGGTTGACCGATTATTAAATATTATACCTTTTTTTCTTTTTAAAGTCAAAAAAGTTAAAAAATTACTTAGATAGCGGGGTTGTTTATTTAAATCAATTTATTTATAGAGGTTATAACTTTTAATAATTCTATTTCAAAATCGTTTAATAATATTTTTATATCTTGATTTTCAGAGATATTTTTTTCTACTTTTTTACATATTTCCATAAGTCTTTCCATTCCTAAACTTCCTGAAATTCCTTTAATTGAATGTATTTGTCTTTTTATTATCTCAAAATCATCTGATGAATTTTTAATATTTTCAAGTCTTGAAATAGAATCTTTTTTAAATTCTTTTAATAGTTTTAAATATAAATCTTCTTTCCAAAAAAGTTCTTTTAAAGCTGCTTTTATATTTATTCCCTCTATTTGATCAGGTATTTTTTTTGCTTTAATTATTTCTTTGCTTTTTTCTATTATTTCAATATTATTATTCGGTTTCGTCCATTTTCTAATTTTATTTAATAGTTTTTCTGTTTCAAATGGTTTTGAAATATAATCGTCCATTCCTGCGTTTAAACATATTTCTTTATCGCCTTTTATAGCGTTTGCTGTCATAGCTATTATTGGAGTTTTTGCTTTTTTCTCATCGGCTATTTGCCTTATTTTTCCAGTTGTTTCATATCCATCCATAATAGGCATTTGTACGTCCATTAAAATGATGTCATAATTATTATTTTTTAATTTTTCAAGAGCTATTAATCCGTTTTCTGCTACAGAAACTTTCATTCCATTTCGTTCAAGTATTTCTTTGGCTATTTCTTGATTTATTAGGTTATCTTCTACTAATAATACGTGATTGTTTGAAATGTTTATTTTTATATTTTTAATTTCTTCTTTATTTTCAATTTCTATTTTTTCATATTCTTTTTCTGATATTTCTCTTGTTTCAATAGTAAAATAAAAAGTTGTTCCTTTGTTTATTTGACTTTCTAACCGTATTTCACCTTTCATTTTGTTAATAAGAACTTTTGTTATCGCTAATCCTAATCCTGTTCCTCCGTATTTCCTTTTGCTTGTTCCGTCTACTTGATAAAAAGGGTTGAACAAGTTTTTTTCTTTATCTTTTGGAATTCCTATTCCTGTATCTTCTATTGAAAATAATATTTTTATTTTATCGTTTATTTTTTCTTTTAATTTTATGTCTAATTTTATAAATCCTTTTTCAGTGAATTTTACTGCGTTTCCTATTATATTTATTAATATTTGCTTTATTCTAACTGGGTCGCTTTCAATAAAACGTGGTACTTCTTTAGATATGTTTATTTTTAATTCTATTCCCTTATTTTGAGTATCAAAGTAAAATAAGTCTTTAATTTCATCAATTATTTTTTCTAAATTTAATGGTTCATTTTCTATAACTAATTTTCCTGTTTCTATTTTCGATAAATCTAAAATATCATTTATTATGTTTAACAAACTTTTTGAAGATTTTTCTATTTTGTCGAGATAAGTTTTCATTTCTAAATTTTCTGTTTTTCTTTTTGCTATATTACTTAAACCTATTATTCCGTTCATTGGTGTTCTAATTTCATGACTCATAGTCGCTAAAAAATAACTTTTGGCTTTATTTGCATTTTCTGCTGTCTCTCTTTCTTTTATAAGTTGTTTGTTATATTCTATATTTTTTTCTCTTGATTCGTTTAAAGCTTCAGTCAATATATTAAGTTCAGAACGATTACTTAATTTGATTTTATCGTTACTGTGTTTTTTTATTTGTTCTGTTAACTCTCTTATAGGTTTCATAATTTTTTCTGAAAGTATTATTCCTAAAAATGTATAAATTATTAGAATAATTCCTGAAAATATTATTATTATTTTCAGCCATTTTTTTATTTCTTGATTTATGTTATCTAAACAAGTTTCTTTTGCAATATATCCAAAACCTGCTCCAATAGTTTTAAATGTTATAAGTTTATTGTCTTTTATAAAACTGTTTATTTTTCCATTTTCATTTGATTTAATTGTTTCAAAATCTATTCCATAATCAAATAATGATGGTGGTTTATAATCACTTTTTGATGTTTCTTGAATTCTTAAAAAGATTACTCCACTTTCATCAAAAAAGATAATATCTCCTTCTATATTTTTATTTTCATTTTTAAGCGTTTCTTCAAACCATGTTGTATTCAATTGATGAACTGCCGCATATAGAAATTCTCTATCGATAGTATATACTGGTATTAAAAAATCTATTATGAGCATATTTTCAAATGGATGATATTTTACATTAAATAATATTTCATCTTCAATTTGACGTGCTATTTTGTAAATATCTTTATTTTTATAATTGTATCCTATTCTTATTTTGTCTTCAGAACATATTACTTTTCCTTCTGAATTAAATATGTATCCGTCAATATATTTATCATCTTCTTTTAGGATGGAGATTATTTTACATTTATCTTCATATCCAAAAATTTTATGATAGCTTAATAATTTTTCTTGTTCTGTTTTTATGAAGTTTTGTAATCTTAATTCAAATCTTGTTATTGTATCTTCTGCTTGTTTTTCAAAAGTGTTTATCATAGAACTATTAATATAAAGATAAAATATAATTGATACAAATATTATCAAAATAATTCCAGCTATCATGAAAAATTCAAAAAATCTTATTTTTAATGAATTATTTTTTATTATATTTTTCATTTAGTCACCTCATAAAAACTACCGTCTATTATTTTGACTTTTTTAAAAGTGCTTTCTTCTAATATTCCATTTTGATTAAATGATACAGGGCCTATAATTCTCATATCATTATAGTTTTGAAGACTATTTCTAAGTTCTTCTGGTGTTTTATTTGATAATATGAGTTCATGCAATAAAATCATCGCATCATATATCCAAGGTCCGAGAGAATCAAATCTATGATATCCTATTGCTATTCTGTAATAATTTGCAAGTGAAAGAAATTCTTCATCATCTTCAGAAAGTTTTAAAAATGCAAGAGGAACGAAACTGTGCATTTCTAATTCTATTCCTTGTAGTTCTTTAACTCCTTCAAAACTCATAGAAATAACAGATATAATTATAGGTTTTTGAATATTGTAAATATACGCTTGTTGTAAAAAGTGTTCTATTTGATTTGAAGCTAAGAATAATATTATAGAATCATAATTATCTTGTTCTTTTATTAAAAATTCGATTTGTTCTTTAAAGTTTTTTTCTTCTCTTGAAAAAATTTTATCGTAAAAAATTGTTTTATTTTCCGCTTTTAAAACTTTTCTAAATTCTTCACTTCTACTCAAAATATTACTTAAATCACACGATATAAAGGCTACGTTTTTTGAATTTAAATCATTTATTATTCCCATCATAGTTTCATGTTCTTGTGCTAAAGTGCTTCTGTAAGAAAAACTCCAAGGATTATCGTGAAAAATAGTTTCATCAATTGCAAATAATGAAATATGAGGTATTTCATATTTTAAAGCTAAAGAAGCTAATAAAGATGTTCCGGCACTATTAAAATCTCCTAATAATGCAATAACATTTGAATTTGATTTTAAAAATTCTTCTACTTTTTTATATCCTTCCATTTCATTTCCTGTATAAAATATATATTTATGTGTTATTTTATTATGCTTTTTTGAGGTTTCATTTAATTTATTTAAAGCCATTTCAGAAGCTACTTCAAGTCTTGTAGGATTTAAGCTAGCTGTATCGCTTTGATGTTTTGTAACTATCAAAATAATATAATTTTCCGTTTTAAAATTTATAATCAAACTTATGAAAACAATAATTATTATAATCATAATTATTAAAGGTATTAATAATTTTTTCTTTAATTTCATTTTAATTATCTCCTTTGTTGTTAATTGGTTAAGCGTTTAAATAGTGAAAAGTGAAAAGTGACAAAAAGTTTTTTATTATAATGCTTTTACGGTAAATATGGTTTTTAAAGTTGGTCAGGAAAAACAAAAAACAGTTAATTGGTTAATTGTTTAAATAGTGAAAAGTGACAAAAAGTTTTTTGGATCTATGTAAAAAAGTTTGGGTAAAAATTATTGATTGATAGTTGGTTTTTGAAAAAGTTATTGAAGTTTATA
>CAYZNB010000111.1:0-10249 GCA_964478535.1 uncultured Thermotogaceae bacterium | reverse complement strand
AATTGTTCGCTACTTTATTTCATCCATATTTACCATCAAAGCATTATAATAAAAAGCTGTCAAAAGTATCATTTCTCTTTTCAACATTTTAAACACTTATCCATTTAAACATTTTTTTGTTTTTCCTGAATAACTAAATATAAAGGTTCTCTGAAAATTTTTGTGGACAATTATGAAAAGTCGAATCTTATAAATATTAAAAGAAAATTATGTGATTTGTCATTTCGAACGAAAAAGCGTTCTTCTTTTGAGGAGAAATCTGCGAATTTGCGATTTTATGTTTTGAAATAATTTAATAAAAAAATAAAGTTCGCAGATCTCTCCTCCAAAAAACGTTGTTTGAGATGACAGAGCGTAAAAAAAGTTTTTAGATTATGTATAAACCTCAATAACTTTTTCAAAAACCATCTATTAATCAATAATTTTTACCCACACTTTTTTACATAGATCCTAAATATGTTTTTAATATTCTTTGATACTTTTATAAGTCGAATGGAAAAGCGTTAAAACCAAATGCTTATAAAAATGAAGTGGTAAATATTGGATAAAAAAATCGCTCACAAGATCAATTTTTCTAAAAAACAAATTTTGCTACTTTATTTCATCCATATTTACCATCAAAGTATTATAAGTAAAACTGTCGAAAGCATCATTTTAAACGTTTATCCATTTAATCAATTAAACATTTTTATTTATTCTTATCAACACTATTTTACTGAGAACCAATAAAATTTTTAATTTAATCTAACCCTTTGAAAAATTAAAAAATATATAGTATAATCTTGTTGAAAAGAAAAAAATGGAGTGTGTTTTAATGTTAAAATTTTATTTAGCCTATTATCTTGAAGAAATTTCAGAGAATCAAAGTGAATATTTATTAAAAAATAATTTTGAATTATATATAAATGAAGATGTAAATAAAATTAGAATACTAGTTAAAAACAAAGAAGACTTGAAAAAATATTTAAATCTTTATAAAAAAATGCATATAATTCCCGGATACATGATTGAAATGGATGATGAAATATTTGATTTTGATCAAGACAACACATATTATAGAAATGAAATGATAAAGGAATTTTATGGAGAAGATTTTTTGTTTTATCTCCTTGAATCATTAGTTTTATTGCAAGATAAAATATTTTCTGAAAAAAACAGAATAAATGAGATAGTAGAAGAATTAAGTTATGATTACATGCTTAAATTTAATTTATGGAATAAATTTGGGTTCGCAAGATTATATATTGAAGAAGAAAATGAAAAAATAGGATTTTTAGATCTTATAAATATGATTCATTCTGTTTCAAAAGAAAAAGAAGCTCTAATAAAAGATTTAACTCAGGATAAAAGGATAAAAGCATTGTCAAAATTCTTTTTAAAAAAAGAATTGTATATATCTTAATTTATTTTTTGAATATGCTCTATCTCTGATTAATTAAATTAAAAGCCAAATAAATGGCTTTTTCTTGTTTATAATTGCTTATAATCAGTTATAGAAATCAGGGCAAAATATGTATCATATAATGAAAACGATGAAAAAAATTTCATATAACGAAATTTATTACAGGAGGTATTAAGAATGTATAGAGTAGCTGTGTGGGGATTTGGCGCTATGGGTAGCGGTATAGTTAGAAACATATTAAGTAAGTACGAGCTTGAATTAGTAGGTGTACACGATTCAAGAGTTGATTATGTAGGTAAAGATATAGGTCCTTATCTTGAAATGGAAGAAGTAGGAATTAAAATTCATGATAACCCTATGAAAATGATCGACGAAACAAATCCTGATTTAGTTATAATTGCAACTAACTCATTTGTAAGTGTAGTAAAAGAGCAAATTCTATCTGTTGTGAAAAAGAATGTAAATGTAATCACAATAGCTGAAGAAATGGCTTATCCTTTTGAAAGTCATATTGATGAAGCGATAGAAATTGATAACGTTGCAAGAAGACATGGAGTTACAGTTTTAGGAACCGGTGTAAACCCTGGATTTGTTCTTGATACTTTAGTTATAGCTTTAACAGGTGCTTCATTAAATGTGAAAAAAATAAAAGCAGCAAGAATAAACGATTTAGCTCCATTTGGACCAACAGTTATGGAAACTCAAGGTGTAGGTACTACAGTTGAAGAGTTTAACAAAGGAATAAAAGACGGA
This sequence comes from uncultured Thermotogaceae bacterium, assembly GCA_964478535.1. Taxonomy (GTDB): domain Bacteria; phylum Thermotogota; class Thermotogae; order Petrotogales; family Petrotogaceae; genus CAYZNB01. The sequence goes on along the minus strand of CAYZNB010000111.1, from coordinate 8,094 downwards.
ACAATAGTTGGTCATATAGGATTCCATCAATCGATTTATATGATAGCTGACGCACTTGGTTGGCATATAGACAAAATAGAAGAAACAAGAGAACCTATTGTATCTAACGTTAAAAGAGAAACAAAATATGCAAAAGTTGAACCTGGAATGGTTGCAGGTTGTAATCATATAGCAAAAGCTTATTCTGATGGCGAACTTGTTATAGAACTTGAGCATCCTCAACAAATAAGACCTGAACTTGAAGATGTTGATACAGGTGATTACGTATGGGTATATGGAAATCCTGATTTATCTTTATCTATAAAGCCTGAAATTCCTGGTGGAAAAGGTACAATTGCAGTTGCAACAAATATGATTCCAGCAGTTATAGATGCAGAATCCGGGTTAGTTTCAATGAGCGATTTACCTGTACCTAAAGCATTAATAGGAGATTTATATTAATTAATTCGTTGAGCAGACATAATAATTGTCTGCTCAATATTGAAAAAATTGAGGGGAGTTGATTCTGTGAGTGCAAAAAAAAATGATTGGGTTCAAATTTATTTTGTTGCACTAAAACCGGAAGAAAGGGCAAGTAACATACCTGAAGATACTAAAAAAGTTCCTCTTGAAATAAAAATAAAAGGATTCCTTCAAAATGATTTTGCTGAAATCGGTGATGAAGTTGAAATTAAAACTACTGCAGGAAGAAAAGTTTCTGGAAAAATGATTGCAGTAAATCCTATATATGATCATAATTTTGGTAAACCTATTGATGAATTGCTTCACATAGGAAATGAATTGAGAGAAGAAGGTGAAAAAATTGAATAAATCATCTTATGATTCAATTTTATCAAGAAAAAATGAAATAATGAAAAAATCAGTAGGTGTTGATTATTCTCAATATGAATACGAAGGAATAGGATTTGATTATGAATCGATGATGAATGCTTCAGGATATGAATTGGGCGAAATTAAAAAAATTCAAAAAGAAACAGGTGTTGGCACTACACCTTTAATTGAATTGAAAAATATAAATGCACTTATAAAAAAATATTCTGAAAAAGGAAAAGGTGCGAGAATATTTGTAAAAGATGAAGAGAAAAATCCTTCTGGTTCTTTTAAAGATAGAAGAGCGTCTGTAAGTGTTTATAAAGCTAAAGAAATGGGTTATAAAGGTGTTATTGCAGCTACAAGCGGTAATTATGGTGCTGCAGTTGCTTCTCAAGCAGCGAAAAGAGGTTTAAAATCTATAATAGTTCAGGAAACATATGATTCAAAGGGTATAGGGCAACCTGAAATTCTTGAGAAAACAAGGGCTTGTGAAGCGTATGGAGCAGAGGTGGTTCAATTATCTGTCGGACCAGAACTATTTTATTATTTTCTAATATTACTTGAAGAAACAGGTTATTTCAACGCTTCATTATATACTCCTTATGGAATAAATGGAGTAGAAACGTTAGGGTGGGAAATTGCTACACAATCTAAAGAACTTTTAGGTAAATATCCAGACGTAGTTGTTAGTACTCATGCTGGTGGTGGAATAACAACGGGTACTGCGAGAGGCTTAAAAAAAGCAGGAGCACTTAACACGAGAGTTTATGGTGCAAGTGTTGATTTAACAGGCCTTCATATGGCAAGTGATAATGATTTTAACAGAAAATCATTCACTACAGGGCATACAGGATTTGGAATTCCATTTGCAACTTTTCCAGATAGATCAGATGTTCCAAGAAATGCTGCAAGAGTTTTAAGATACATGGATAAATATTTACTCGTAACTCAAGGAGAGGTATTTTATGTTACTGAAATGCTTGCAAACATAGAAGGAATGTTAAGAGGTCCTGCAGGAAACACTTCACTTGCGGCAGCTTTTGCTCTTGCAAGAGAAATGAATGAAGATAAAATTATTGTTGTAAATGAAACTGAATATACTGGAGCTGGCAAATTACCTTCAGCACAACTTACGTTTGCAAAAGAAAATGGAATTGAAATAAAAAGAGGAAATCCTATAGATGAAATACCTGGTAAAAATATAATTATTCCTGAAAATCCATCTCAAATAATATATAAAGATTATCCAATGGTAAATTTAAAGAAATCATATTTGAAACAAATTCTAAAATCTACTAAAAAAGAAAACTTAACTGAAAATGATTTTGATTATCTTATAGAGGAATTAAAGAGTAATATGATTGAAATTAAAGCGTTATTAAACGAGGAGGAGAATTGATGCAACAAAGAATAGATGATTTTGAAGTAAGATCAAAGAAATTACAAAACATGACAGACGAACAGTTAGATAATTATTTTTGGGAATTGGTAGAAAAAGTTGTCGATCCAATTTTAAATTTAGCAGACACACATACATCACAATCTATTGAAAGATCGGTGCTTTTAAGAATGGGTTTCAATTCAATGCAAGCAAAAGTAATTGTAGATAAATTATTTGAAAGACATCTTCTTGGAAAAGGTGCGGGTCATGTGGTATATAAAATAGCTAAAGAAAAAAATATAGGTATTTTAGAAGCGGGTAAAGCTTTAGTTGACGGAAAATATTGGGAAGATGTAGTAAGAATCTTTAAGGACGGTGAATCAAAATGATTTTAGAACCTAACAAAAAACTTGATATAGATGAAATATTAAAAGATCTTGAAAATTACAGACCAAAATCTAAAGGTTGGCATTGGAGAGAAAAACTTCCAGAAGGCACAAAAAAGTACGATTTTACTTACGATAATATAAGTGAAGATTTAAAAAAATCAGTTCCACTTCCAGCGGCACATTACTTTGAAAATATAGATCCACAACCTGACTGTGTAATAACTTCAGAAATTGCATCAGGTAGATTTGAAGAAGATATAAGAAGAATGAGAATGGCTGCTTGGCATGGTGCAGATCATATAATGGTTATAAGAACTTTAGGACAAAGCCATATCGATGGTTTAATTGAAGGTACTCCTGAAGGAATTGGTGGAATACCTATAACAAGAAAGCAATTGAGAGCTTCAAAAAAAGCTTGTGACCTTATTGAAGAAGAAGTTGGAAGACCTTTAAATTTCCACAGTTATGTATCAGGAATTGCAGGGCCAGAAATGGCAGTTCTTTTTGCTGAAGAAGGAGTTAACGCAGCTCATCAAGACCCGCAGTACAACGTTTTATACAGAGGAGTTAACCCTATAAGATCTTTTGTAGATGCGGCAGTTGCAAAAAAAGTTATGGCAAGTGTAGATATGCTTCAAATTGACGGAGCACATAACGCAAATGCTTCAGCAAAAAAAGCTTGGTGTGTAATGCCTGAGCTTATTGTACAACATGGTATAAATTCTCTTTTTTCTGTAAAATCAGGAATGAAGAAAGAAAATATAGCTCTTTCTACAGTTCCACCAACAATTTCTCCATCACCAGAATTTAGAATTAATTTAGTTTATGCTTTAACATTAAGAGAAATGTTTAAAGATTATAAATTCAGAGCTCAAATGAATACAAGATATATAGAATCAGATTTATTTGATGCTACAAGAGTACACGTATTAAATTCTGCATTATCTAAATTAACGTCTGCAGATATTCAATCAACAATAACACCTGATGAAGGAAGAAACGTTCCATGGCATATAAATTCAATAAGAGGTGTTGAAACTGCTAAACACACTTTAATTTCTATGGATGGAATAAAGAAATATCTTTCAATAAACGAAGAAACAGTAAGAGGTGAAATAAGAGAATTAAAAATGAGATCTATTCTTATGCTTGAAGAAATGTTGGAAATGGGAGGTTATTTCCAAGCAGTTGAAGAAGGAATTTTCGTTGATAATGGCAAATATCCTGAAAGACACGGTGACGGAATAAAAAGACCAAAAGATGGCGGAATAGGTGCAGGTTCTGTTGTTGATAGAGATAAAGATTATATGGCTCCAGTATGTAATCATTTTGGATACAATAATCTGCCTGAAGGAATTGAAAAAGGTTGCGATTTAATTGATGGTTGTACATTAGAAAAACCTGAAAAAATTCAATTTATTAACGAATTAGATGAAACAGATAATGTAGAAATGAGATTGAAAGATATAAGAGAATATAGAAAACAAGGTCTTATAAAACCAGAAGTTGAATGGAGTTATGACGGCTGGATACAGCTTGATATGACAATACCAGAACCAGAACAATATGCAGAAGCTGCTGCTATAGAAATATGTAAAAAAATGAACCTTGAAGAAGTACAAGTTATAAGTAAAACTGTTTTACATCCTGCTGAAGCTACTTATGTAGAATTAAAAGCTAAAGTTCCTTTCTTTGTAAAAAAGGATGAACTTGTATTACCAAAAAAACCAGATATAATGGATAGCGATGAATTATTTGATTTCTTTGAGAAAAATGAAGTTAAAGTAGTTGCAGGAACGGTTGGAAATGACGAACATAATGTAGGATTAAGAGAAATACTCGATATAAAACATGGTGGAATAGAAAAATATGGAATCAAATATTCGTATCTTGGCACTTCTGTACCTCCTGAAAAAATGATAGATGCTGCAATAGAAACTGGTGCAAAAGCAATATTAGCTTCTATGATAGTTACTCATAACGAAATACATGTCGAAAGCATGAAAAAACTCCACGAGCTTGCAATTGAAAAAGGTATAAGAGATAAAATTCTTATAATTGTTGGTGGAACTCAAATCAACAATGATTCCGCAAAAGCTAACAATATGGATGCAGGATTTGGAAGAGGTACAAAAGGTAATCATGTTGCAAGCTTTATTGCAAAAGCAATAAAAGCAAAACAAGAAAATTAACTTGAATTTTTTTGAAAAAAGTATTATTATATAAATGAAACTTATTTGCATGGGGAGGTAATATTAAAATGAAAAAGTATGCTGAAAGTCATGAATATGTTATTGTTGAAGGAAATGTAGGAATAGTAGGAATTTCTGCTAATGCTGCTGAAGAACTTGGAGATATAACTTTTGTTGAATTACCTGAAGTAGGAACACAAGTAAAAAAAGGTTCTGTTGCTTGTTCTGTTGAATCTGTTAAATCTGCAGGAGATATCTATTCACCTGTAACTGGAAAAGTAATTGAAGTGAACGAAGGTCTTGAAGATGCTCCAGAAAGAATCAATGAAGATGCAGAAGGTCAAGGATGGATTTATAAAGTAGAACTTGCTGATGCTTCAGAATTAGACAGTTTATCAGATACAGACGAAATGTAAAATTAATTAACACGGAGAATTTTTCTCCGTGTTTTTTATATAATAGGAATATTTTTATTTTCTGTTTTATTTAAAAAAGAATTGTAATTAATCTCAATTTTTTTAATCCCCTGAATTATATTTTTTTCATCAAGTGAAGCTGTACATAATCGTAAAAATTTGGAGTTTTTTTCTCCAAAATATTTTCCTGGCATAAATGCAACACCATTTTTTAAACAAAAATTATAAAAAGAGTTAGAGTCTTCAATCTCTTTTAAAGATAACCAAAAATAAAGTCCGCCATTATTTTCAAATGGAAACTCTACAAAATTTAATTTTTTTAAGCAATCAGTTAACACATCAAATCTTTTTCCATACTCTAAGTTTATATTTTTAATATGCTTATCTAAATAACCTTTTTTCATAAATTCTAAAAAAGATTTTTGTGTTAAACCTGATGTTTGAATATCCGCTATATATTTTTGAGAAATAACTATATCAACAAATTTATCCGGAACAACTGCAAAAGCAATACGAATACCCGGCATAAAAATTTTTGAAAAGCTTTTTAAATAGAAAATATTATCCTTACTCTTTTTAAAAATAAAATTTTTTAAATCTAAATTTTTAAAATTTATCTCAGAAATAGCATCGTCTTCTATAATTAAAAAATTGTATTTTTCGGATAACTCAATCATTTTATTAATTTTAGATTCACTCCAACATATGCCTGTAGGATTATGAAAATTAGTGTTTATATAAGCGAGTTTTACTTTTTTCTTTTTTAAAATATTTTCAAAATAAATTAAATCATAGCCATCACTTTCTAAAGGGATTTTAACTATATTAACATTAGAACTTTTAAATAATTTTATAGCTCCAAAATAACTCAATTCTTCAGTAACAATTAAATCATCCCTTTTTAAAACTGCTTTTGAAATTATGTCTAATCCTTGTTGAGCTCCTGAAATTATTAAAATATTATCGCTTTTTATTGAAGATTTTGGGAAATATTTGTTCACGATAAATTCTCTTAACTCAATATCACCTTGACTATTTTGATAAGTGAAAATATTGGGGCTATAATTATCGATAGAATAATTAAGCATCTCTTGAAACTCTTTTATAGGAAGAAGATTTTCTGAAGGTGCGGTAGAAGAAAAATCAATTTGATTTAACAATTCTATTTTATTTTCATCATAAATATTAAGCTTTTTTAACCTTGAAACAAAAGAGCCCGAACCTAATATTTTGTAAATATAACCATTTTTTTCAAGCAAATTATATGCTCTAACTACGGTTGCAGGATTCAATTTTTTTGACGTTGCTAAAGAACGTATTGGAGGCAGCTTTTCATCTTCTGAAAATTCACCATTTTCTATTTTCATTTTTATTTCTTCATATAAATCTAAATATTTAATTTCAAGCGTATTTTTCATTTTTTCAACCTCCGTTAAATTTCGAAGCATATTTCTTTATATCAAACTTTCTTTCAAGTCCTTTATCGTTCATATATCGTATTTTACCAAAAATATATCTTTCTTTCCAAGCTCTATCATGCTTTCCAAAACACCAAGCAATTCCTGTATAACCGTTTGCATCTCTACCATCAAGCTCATATTTATCATTTAAATAAATAGCGGTATTATAAGCTTCTTCAATTTTTTGTGTCCATTCGATAATTTTTTTGCCCCAATACATACGCATATAACCATGCATTTTTCCGGTAGATATCATCTCTTTTTGAGCTGCATTCCAGTAAACATCATGAGTTTTTGCATTCTCTAATTCTTCTAATGAATAAATAAATTTTCTTTCATCACTTTCATGTTCTTTTAAAGTTTTATATGCCCATTCATTTAAACAAAATATATTATCATAATTTTTATTGTAATAAACAAAATTCACTGCTAATTCCCTTCTTACAATTAACTCTTCTAAAAAAGCATCTCTTGACTTATAATTTTGTTTCATACAATGAAATAAAATTTCTAAAGGAGAAATATTTCCAAAATGAATATAAGGACTCAAATTCGATTGATAATCTAATTCAGGAAAATTTCTTTTTTCTTCATAATATTTTATTTTATTTTCCAAAAAATCTTTTAAATTTTTTAAGGAATTTGAATATCCGCCTTTAAAATTATAATTAATTACTTTATCTTCTTTTAATTTCAATTTTTTCATGATGTCTTCAAAAGTAGTTTTTTCTAAATCAATTTCACCATCAAATTGAATATTTAAAGAATTTATTTTTATATCTTCAAGATAAAAATCTAAAACTCTTTCATCAATTTTAGAAGAAATTTTTCTTCTAAAAGTTGCAGCAGAATATTCTTCTTTATTAGAAGCTTCTTCAACTGGAATTACAACATTGTCTTCTATTTGAACAACTTTATTTTTTTCACAATGATTAAAAATTCTATTATACAATAATTTATGGAATTTTAAATATCCTTTATCTAAAACAATATAATCACAATGCTTTTCATATTTAATAAATTCATCAAAAATATCTTCATTAATTTTGACTGAAAATTTTATTTTTCTTTCCCTTAATTCTTTTGACGCTTCTTTTAATCCTTCTATCATGAACTTATAATGAGAAGCATTTGCATTAGGAAATTTTGTAATAACAAACAATACAATTAAGGGTTTTTTAATTGTATTGGAAATTTCGATAGCTTTTTTTAAAGCAAAATTATAACTGATACGCTGCGAAGACTGCATTAAATACAAAACCATTTTTAACCCCCCCTTGATACAATTATATCATAAAAATCGGCATCAGCAGAAAGTTGGTAAGAAAAAACATTTTAATAATTAACGTTTTTTGTTTTTAATGTAGTGTAACAGCCACGCTGAACTGTGCACGGCGTTACAGCACTTATAACAATGTAGGTATTTTATAGTTGGCATAAGGA
>CAYZNB010000110.1:1160-10519 GCA_964478535.1 uncultured Thermotogaceae bacterium | reverse complement strand
GAGCGAAATTTGTTTTTTAGAAAATTTGATCTTGTTCGCGTTTATTTTATCCATTGGTTACCACTTCATTATTATAAGCAATTATAAAAACCTGTCCACCCCGTCAACCTTCGGTTGCCAACCCTCAAGAGGGAAATTAATTATAAATGCTTGTTTTAATGAGTTTCCTTACGCAAACTATAAAATATCTACATTGTCATAAGTGCTGTAACGCCGTGCAAAGTTCAGCGTGGCTGTTACACTACATTAAAATCAAAAAAAACGGTTATTATTAAAATGATTTTCCTTAACAACTTTCCCACTTTACAACTAATTATTATAAGCATTTATAAAAACCTGTCCACCCCGTCAACCTTCGGTTGCCAACCCTCAAGAGGGAAATTAATTATAAATGCTTGTTTTAATGAGTTTCCTTACGCAAACTATAAAATATCTACATTGTCATAAGTGCTGTAACGCCGTGCAAAGTGCCGCGTGGCTGTTACACTACATTAAAATCAAAAAATGGTTTTTATTAAAATATTTCTCCTTTCAACTGACCAACTAATTATTATAAGCAATTATAAAAACCTGTCCACCCCGTCAACCTTCGGTTGCCAACCCTCAAGAGGGAAATTAATTATAAATGCTTGTTTTAATGAGTTTCCTTACGCAAACTATAAAATATCTACATTGTCATAAGTGCTGTAACGCCGTGCAAAGTGCCGCGTGGCTGTTACACTACAATAAAATCAAAAAATGGTTTTTATTAAAATATTTCTCCTTTCAACTGACCAACTTTTTAAAGCAATAAACTCAGAAAAAATTACATAGAATCATAATTTTATTCCAATTTACTATAGTATTTTTTATTATAAAGTTTTTATTTTTTTTCTATCACTCTTTTTTCCCACTTTCCTGATAAAAAGAATATTAATCCTGTAATTGTAGTTAATAAATTACTTAAAACCATAGCATACCATACACCTTCAGAACCCCAATTTGTAAGTTTTTGGAAAATCATTATAAGGGGTATTCTATATATCCACAATCTTCCCATAGATAAAATCATTGAATAAATTGTATGACCTGATCCTTGAAAAGTCCCTATAAATAAATCATTAAGAGCTACAAGAAATAAAGATAATGCCATAAGACGCATATAATAAGACCCTTGTATTACGACTTCAATATCTTCTGGGGAAGGCACAAAAATTTGTAATAATTCTTTAGAATAAATAAATAAAATTATTCCAAGAGTTATAGAAATTATAAATGAAAATAACGAAGCGGTATAAAAAGCTTTACGAGCTCTTTTAACATTTCCTATACCAATATTTTGGCCTACAATGGAAACTATAGCTCCTCCAATTGCCATTCCTGGCATAAAAACAAGGGAATTTATTCTATTAGCAATTCCAAATGCAGCTAAAGTAACACTTCCATACGAAACTATAAACGAATTTAAAACAATAAAACCCATAGATTCCATCGAAGTTCCTATAGTTGATGGAATACCTATTTTAAAAATCTTAGTTACTCGTTTTTTTATTAATTTTATATTTTTTAAAATTATATATATACCATCATTTTTTTTAAATAACAATACAAAAACCGCAGAAAGAAATATTCCTTGAGATAATACAGAAGCAATAGCTGCTCCGGTAACTCCCATATTTAATATTAATATAAAAATAGGGTCTAAAATCATATTTAAAGATACTCCACAAATATTTATTATCATAGGAGTAACCGTATTTCCTTGTGAAACTCTTGTAGAATTAAAAATCATATAAAAATAAGAAATCGGTGTTCCTAAAATCATTATTCTTAAATAAGTTGAAGCTTTTTCTAGAAGAGTTCCATCAACTCCCATCCAACCTAAAATTTTAGGTGCAAATATAAATCCAAAAATAGTCATTATAATAGAAAAGATTATTGTTAAAGAAAAAATTTGACCCGCAACAATTCTCGCATTTTCTTTATCATCATTCCCCATATATTGAGACATCAAAGACGTTCCAGCAGTAGAAATCCCTATACCAATAGTTATTATTAAAAATAATATGGGCCATGTAACAGAAGAGGCTGCAACTTCTTCTGCTCCAACTTTTCCTAACCAAAAAGTATCTGTAAGATTATACATTGTCTGACTCAAATTTGTCAGTAATAAAGGTAAAGATAATTTAATTATAGTTTTTTTAAGATCTCCATTTAATATTAGGTCTCTTTTTTCAAATGCTTTCATATTTCACCACCTTAAAAGTTAGGTTTCCTTATTAATTATACATTAAATTATTATATTTTTAATAACTGAAATGTTTATTTTTAAGTTTTTATGTAAATTTTTTCTTTAAATATTGATTATGGATGTTTAAAACCGAATAATTGATTTTAAAAGTAATTAATAAAAAAAAACTTGTAAATGCAAAAATAAATTAATATTTATGAAAAAAAATCAAAATATAATTGATTATATAAATAAAACAATATTGTTTTTCAAAAAAAATATATAGGGGGGATTGATTTTGAAAAAAGAAGGATTATTGAATAAAATTAAAGAAGAAAAGGTAAAGTTTATTAGACTTCAAATGTCTGATATTAATGGAATGTTGAAGAATGTAGAAATCCCATCAGATGAATTAGAATCTGCACTTGAAAACGGAACAATGTTTGATGGTTCGTCTATAGAAGGCATGGTAAGAATAAATGAATCAGATATGTATTTAAAACCAGATTTAAATTCTTTATGTATATTTCCTTGGACAGTTGAAAAAGGAAAAGTTGCAAGACTAATGTGCGATATTTATACTACAGAGGGTAAAAATTTTGAGGGAGATCCAAGGTTCATATTAAAAAAAGTTATTAGCGAAATGAAGGAAGCTGGTTATGAAGCATATGCTGGGCCAGAACCCGAATTTTTTCTTTTGCCTACTGATGAAAAAAGTAAAAGACCTGAACTTAAATTTTTAGATGATGGTGGTTATTTTGATTTGCTTCCTATAGATAAAGGAGAAGAAACGAGAAAATATATTGTAGAAGCTCTTGAAGAAATGGGAATAAATGTAGAAGCTTCTCATCATGAAGTGGCTCCATCACAACATGAAATTGATTTTACTTATGATAAAATATTGAATACGGCAGATAATATTCAAACTTTTAAATTAGTTGTAAGAACAATGGCTGTTTTAAGAGGTCTTCATGCAACTTTTATGCCAAAACCTTTTATGGGGATTAACGGTTCTGGAATGCATTGTAATATGAGTCTTTTTGATGAAAAAGGAAATAACACATTTTTTGATACAAATGAAAAATATCAAATTAGTAACAACTTAAGATATTTCGTTGGAGGAATTTTGAAACATATAGATGCTATAACGACAATTGCTAACCCTACGATTAATTCTTATAAAAGAATAATACCTGGCTATGAAGCACCTACAAATGTTGCTTGGTCAGTTTCAAATCGATCAGCTCTTATAAGGATTCCTGCTGCTAGAGGAAAACAAACAAGAGTTGAGTTAAGAAGTCCGGATCCTTCGGCTAATCCTTATTTATTATTTGCAGTAATTTTTGCTTCAGGATTTAAAGGCATAAAAGAAAAAACTATTCCTCCAACTCCTATTGTTGAAAATATTTTTAGAATGGATGAAGATAAAAAAAATGATCTCGGAATAAAAAAACTTCCGAGAACTTTAAGAGAAGCAATAAAAGCACTCGAAAAAGATGATTTTATTCAAGGTGTTTTAGGAAACCATCTTTCTAAAAAATTTATCGAATTGAAGAAAAAAGAGTGTGATTTGTTTGATGAAAGTGTTACTGATTGGGAAATCAACAAATATTTACGTATATTGTAATTTTTTAATCTTCTAATTTTGATTTTTAAAAAAAAAGTAGTATAATTGTTCGTAGTGCTTACTAAAATATTGAGAGGTGATTTTTGTGGAGAAAATTTTATTGAATGATTTTTTAAATTACAAATTTTTATCAGGCATTAATTATTCGCCAGACAAAAAAAATATTTGTTTCGTTCAACATGAAGCAAATATTGAAAAAAATAATTATAATTCATATTTATGGATTTATAATGTAGAAAAAGAAAAATATTATAAATTAACTAATTTTGGAAAAGAAAAATCTTTTATTTGGTATGATGATGAAAATATTTTATTTCCTTCAAATAGAGGAGAAGAATCAAAAGAAAAAACTATTTTTTATAAAATAAATATTAATGGTGGAGAAGCAGAAAGTTTTTTTGAAGTGAACGAAATAGTTACTTCAATTGAAAAAATTGATGAAAAAAATTTTATTGTTGTGTGTGCTTTTGATTTGAACAAGGATAAAGTTGAAGATAAAGAAGAAGAAGAAAATTATAAAGTGTTTGAAGAAATACCTTTTTGGTCAAATGGAGCGGGGTATATTTCGAGAAAAAGAAGAGGTTTGTGTTTATTTAATATAGAAAATAAGGATTTAAAAAAATTAACTGATGATTTTGCTTCCGTAGAATCTTTTGATTTAAAAGAGAAAAAAATCGTATTTACTTCAAGAACATACGAACATAAAATGCCTTTAACAAACGATATATTTTTATACGATATCGAAAAAGAAGATAAAATTGAATTATCTAAAAATTATAATTTATCTTGCGGAAAAGCTTTTTTTACAGACGAAAACTCTATAATTTTTACTGCAACTGATTCTAAAAAATATGGTTTAAATGAAAATAAGAAATTTTATATTCAAAAATTAGACTCTTTAGATATAAATTGTATAACTCCAGAATTGGATCTTTCTCAATGGAATTCTGTTGGAAGTGATTGTAGATATGGTTTAGGAGGAGAATCAAAAATTTTTCATAATGGATGGCTATATTTTATTACTACTGTAGTTAAAGATTCACATCTTTATAGAGTTAATTGTGAAGGAAAAATTGAAAAAATTTTATGCAATTCTGGTAGTATAGATGATTTTGACATTTCTAACGAAGAAATATACTTTTTAGGTTTAAGAGATTTAAAACTCCAAGAAGTGTATAAATTTGATTATAACAAAGAAACCCAAGTCACAAATTTCAACTCTTATATAGAAAATAAAATGATTTCAAAACCTGAAAAAATCTCTTTTGAAAGTGATAAAGATGTATTTATAGATGGTTGGATAATGAAACCTGTAGATTTTAAAGAAGGGAATAAATATCCTGTTATTTTGAATATTCATGGTGGCCCTAAGACTGTATACGGAGATGTATATTTTCATGAAATGCAGTATTGGGCTAATGAAGGTTATGTGGTAATTTTTTGCAATCCTCGAGGAAGTGACGGAAGAGGAAATGATTTTGCAGATATAAGAGGGAAATATGGAACTATAGATTATGATGATATAATGAATTTTACTGATTATGTAATAAAAAATTATGATTATATAGATGAAAATAAAATGGGAGTAACAGGTGGATCATACGGTGGTTTTATGACAAATTGGATAATAGGACATACTGATAGATTTAAAACAGCCGCTTCCCAGAGAAGTATTTCAAATTGGATTTCAAAAGCGATGACTACAGATATAGGTTATTATTTTGTTGAAGATCAAAATTCAGGTAATATTTGGGATGATGTAGACAAATTATGGTTTCATTCTCCGTTAAAATATTCAAATAATGCGAAAACACCAACATTATTTATACACTCAGATGAAGATTTCAGATGTTATATGGCAGAAGCTTTTCAAATGTTTACAGCTTTGAAATATAATAATATTGAATCAAAATTTGTTTTATTTCACGGAGAAAATCATGAATTAAGTAGAAGTGGAAAACCTAAAGGAAGAATAAGAAGATTAAAAGAAATTACTGAATGGATGAACAAGTATTTAAAAAATTAAATTTTTAGGAGGTGCTTTTATGGCATTATGGGTATGTTCAAAATGTGGAGGAAAATCTGAAGGAAGATGTAGACCGAAATGTTGTCCAAAATGTGGAGCACCTAAAGAAAGTTTTAAAAAAGAATAAAATTAAGCCCTTTTAAGGGCTTAATTTTTACCATATAAAAGATAAAATATTATATACAATAAATGAAACTATATATGCAAGAACAAATAAATAAATTATCGTAAAAAACATCCATTTTTTACCTATTTCATTTTTAATAGTAGCAATTGTAGCTACACAAGGTGTATAAATTAATGTGAAAATCATAAAAGCATAAGCACTCGCTTGAGAAAAGAAAGCGGGAAGAACTTCTGATAAAGCAGCTTCACCACCCCAAAGAGTACCCATAGTTCCAACAATAACTTCTTTTGCTAAGAACCCGAAAATTAAAGATACGGCAGCTTGCCAAAATCCAAAACCAAGTGGTTTAAAAAAAGGTGCTGCGAAACGACCTATATGACCTATAATACTTTCTTCAGAAGCATATTCTGCTCCAGCGGGGAAAGAAGCTAAAAACCAAATTATTATTACAGAAGCAAAAATTATAGTTCCGGCTTTTTTTACAAACATTAAAGTTTTTCTTAGTGCTTCTCCTAAAGTTTCATTAGCTAATGGAAGTCTGTAAGGAGGTAATTCCATTATAAAAATACTTTGTTCATTTTTAAATAAAAATTTTTTAAAAATAAAAGCCATTAATATTGATAATATTATTCCAAATAAATAAATTGAAAATACTACTGTTCCACCGGAATTTGGAAAAAAAATACCCGCAAATATTAAATAAACAGGAAGCCTAGCATTACAAGACATTAAAGGGTTTACTAATATAGTGATAATTCTATCTTTTCTTGATTCTAGAGTTCTTGCGCCCATGATAGCAGGAATGTTACATCCAAATCCTAAAAGCATAGGTATAAAAGATTTTCCATGTAAGCCTATTTTAGTCATTACTTTATCCATAACAAACGCAGCTCTTGCCATATAGCCTATATCTCCGAGAAAAGATATAAAAATAAAAAGTAAAAATATATTTGGAACAAAAACTAAAACAGAACCTATACCACCAATTAATCCATCAATAACAAATGACGAAAGCAAATTTTCTGGCATAACTGTAGAAAAATATTCTCCAAGATTTTCAAATCCTGCTTCAATATAACCGTTAAATACATCTCCGATTGTAAAAGTTAAAGTAAACATTAACCACATTATAAAAATAAATATTGGGATACCTAAAATCTTATGAGTAATTATTTTATCTATTTTGTCAGAAACTCTTTCTTTATATTCAGGTTTTTTAATATATTTTGAACTTATTTTGCTAATTAAATTATATTTTTCTTCAGATAATTTAATTGAACTATCTTCTTTTAAATCATATTCTAATTTTTGAATAATTTCATTGATAGAATTTTCAGAATTTTTATTTAATTTTTTTATATGTAATTCATCTTTTTCAAGAATTTTAATAGCTGCCCATCTTACATTTTCTTTTTCAAATAAATTTTCCGAATTTAAAACTTTTTCTATTTCTAAAATATAATTTTCAAAGGTAAAATCATATTCAATAATATTAGGTATATGCGGTTTTTTTAAAGATTTTTCTATCTGGTTTTTTAATTCATCAATTCCTGTTTTATATTTTGCAGAAGTTAAAATAATAGGTATATTAAGTATTTTAGACAACTCTTGAACATCAACTTTAATTTTTAATTTTTCCGCTTCATCATGCATATTAAAAATAAGAATTGAATTTTTTCTCATTTCAATAATTTCAGTTGCGAGATAAAAATTTCTATCAAAATTAGTCTGATCAATTACTATTAAAACTAAATCAGGATTTTCTTCAATTAAAAAATCTCTTGAAATTTTTTCATCTAAAGAATTAGTAGTTAAAGAATAAATGCCGGGCAAATCGATAACATTATATTTGAGGTTATCAAATTGAATTGTACCTTGTTTTTTTTCTACTGTAACGCCAGGCCAATTACCAACATGTTGTCGACTTCCAGTTAAAGTATTAAAAATAGCCGTTTTACCGCTATTAGGATTTCCTAAAAGTGCAATTTTTTTCATTTTTGTTTTTCCTCCAATTTCACAGTAATATGGCTAGCCTCAAATTTTCTTAAAGACAATTTATAATTTTTGATTTTTAAAGCGATAGGATCTCCGAAAGGAGCTTCACTAATTAATTCAAAATTAATTCCTGGAACAATTCCCATTGAAGTCATTCTTTGTTTTAAAGTTTTTTCTGAATCAATTTTTAAAATAATACCTTTTTGCCCTGGGGCACATTCACTTAAAAGCATAAACATTCCTCCTAAAAGTTATCAAAATATTGTAGGTATGGAACAAAATATTAGTTATGTCTAATTTTATCATTTTGTTTTAAAAGTGTCAACAATATATTTTAATTTTATGATAAAATATATATTAAAATTAGAATTATTTTTTGTTATTTTTAATAAAAAAATAAAACGGAGGGAATAATGCATAAAAAAGTTATTTTCATGTTTTTAGGATTTATATTTATGGGGATAGGAATTTTAGGTATTATTTTGCCAGTGCTTCCTACAGTAAAATTTTTTATTATAGCTTCATTCTTTTTTTTAAAGAGTTCAGAAAAACTTAATAACACTTTTGTAAATTCAAAATTATATAAGAAAAATGTCGTTCCTTTTTTAAAAGATAAAAAAATCACATTCAAAAATAAGTTAAAAATTTTAATTAGTGTATGGGTTATGTTTTTTGTTTTAATGTTTATATATAAAAATATATATTTAATTGTTATATTGAGTTTAGTAGGAATTGTAAAATCATTAGTTATTTTATTATTTGTAAAAACTAGAAAAAACCAGATTTGAAATTTATTTTTTATTAAAATAAAATTGAAAATAATAAAATAAATATTAAGTTTACAAAAAAATTTATAATTATGTTATAATTTAATTGTCGATTTTTTATTAAGGAGATTTTATTATATGAAAAAAATTTTTACCGTTTTTGTCTTTATATTAGTGTTTGTGTTTGTTTATAGTTTAGAAATCAATTATTTTTTAAATGATAATAATAAAAAACATTATAGGGAATTTCTTCAATTTCCTAATAATTATGAAATTTTTCCAGAAATATACGAAAGAATTTATTTTTGGATAGATGATTTTTTGAAAAATAATAATAATATTATAGAAGAAAATGCTATAAAATATTTTCCTTCAAAATATTTTATTCCTGTTATATCAACTCTTGAAAAAGTTAAAATAGAAAATTTTGAAAATCTTGAATTAATTTGGGAGAAAGTTGATAATAGTAGTAAATATCTTTTAGAGTTATTTTTTAACGATGAATTTTTTGAAAAATATATGATTGATAGTATATATAATAATTACAGTTTTGATAATGAATTTTTAGAACCTGGAGTATATAAGGTTAGAGTGAAAGCGTTAGGAGA
>CAYZNB010000110.1:0-1060 GCA_964478535.1 uncultured Thermotogaceae bacterium | reverse complement strand
TGGAAGAATATATTTAGAAGGAGAATATTCAGAATTTTCTGAAGAACTGGTGATTCAAAAAACTCTTGAAAAAGTTTTATTCAACCATTGGGAAGAAAGAAATATTAGCTGGGAAGAAGTTGAAGAGGCTTTAGGGTATTTCATTGAAATTTTTAAAAATGATGAAAAGATATATTCAGATTATACAACGAGAAAAGAAATAAATTTAGAAGATATAAGTATAGAACCTGGAGTATATAAGGTTAGAGTGAAAGCGTTAGGAGATGGAAGAATATATTTAGAAGGAGAATATTCAGAATTTTCTGAAGAACTGGTGATTTCTTTAACTTTAGAACCACCAAAAGATATAAAATGGGATTTTTATTTTTTGAATTGGAAAAAGGTTGAAAATGCTTCAAAGTATTTAATGGAAATATATTTTAACAATGAATTTGTCCAAGCGGTTTTTTCATATGATAATAATTACAATTTTTATAATATAATGGAAAAATATGGGCATGGTATTTATAAAGTGAAATTAAAATCTACAGGAGATAATAAAGTATTTTATGACAGTATTTATTCAGATTATTCAAGAGAATTTGTAAAATCAATAGTTCTAAAAAATCCAACTAATTTAACTTGGAAAGGATATCAAGTTAGTTGGCAAGAAGTAGAAAATATTTATGGATATGTATTGAGAATTTATAGAAATGAAAAAGAAATAAATAAACTTGAAATTCCTCAAGAAATAAACATTATTGATTTGTATTCTTTTATGAAAAAACCAGGAATTTATACTTTCACTTTACAATCTGTTGGAGATAATAAAATATATTTAAATTCACCAGAATCTTTGAAATCAAATGAAAATATAAGAATTTCAAATTTAAATGAACCAAAAATTAAATATTTTAACGAAAATATTTTAGAATGGGAAAAGGTTGAAAATGCTTCGGGATATATGATAAAAATTTATAAAAATAAAGAATTTTTTAATTCTGTTTTTTTTGAGAAAGAACATAATAAATTAAATTTAGAAGAATATAATGAAGGCGATTTTTATAATGTTTCAATATAT
>CAYZNB010000109.1:8393-10767 GCA_964478535.1 uncultured Thermotogaceae bacterium | reverse complement strand
GGAGGCGTTTAAAAATTAAAAAGAAAAAAAGAGAAGATATAAAAATATTTGGACCGGAAGATATATCTCACCTTAATGTAGATCAAATAATAGATGCGGTAAAATCACAAACTAAAGAAAAAAAAGAAAAAATTAAACCAAAAACTTTTGAACATTATTATACGGAAAAT
This sequence comes from uncultured Thermotogaceae bacterium, assembly GCA_964478535.1. Taxonomy (GTDB): domain Bacteria; phylum Thermotogota; class Thermotogae; order Petrotogales; family Petrotogaceae; genus CAYZNB01. The sequence goes on along the minus strand of CAYZNB010000109.1, from coordinate 10,597 downwards.
CCAACATCTGAATTGATTGTAAAAAAAATTAATTATAAAATGAAAAATGGACATGAATATATTTTCGAAGCTCCTTCTGGAGTTTATGGTAAAAGACGAATGGACAAGGCATCAGAACTTCTTATTGAAAATGTGGAAGTTAAAGGGGATAAACTGTTAGATATAGGTTGTGGATATGGAGTTATTGGAATTACACTAAAAAAAGAAAATCCAAATTTAACAGTTTTTATGAGCGATATAAATAAAAGAGCTGTTAATTATTCCAAAAAAAATGCGAAAAATAATAATGCACAGATCACTATAAAAGAAGGTAATTTATTTGAACCATGGCAAGAAGAAATATTTACTACAATTGTATCAAACCCACCTATAGTAGCTGGTAAAAACATATGGCAAGAAATAATTGAAAACGCATATAATCATTTAGAGAATAAAGGTGTTCTTTTTTTAGTGGCTTACCATAATAAAGGAGGAAGCGCTATTAAAGAATATATGGAGGATAAATTTTCAAACGTTAAAGATGTTATAAAATCTGGTGGAATAAGAGTATATAAATCTGTTAAGGATGTTCAAAATGTTCTTTAAATGTGAAAACATTTCTTTTAAATATTCTCAAAATCTTATATTAAATAATGTGTCTTTAGAATTAAAAAAAGGACAATTTACAGGTTTAGTTGGTGATAATGGAAGCGGTAAATCCACTTTGATGAAAGTATTGAGTGGAATATACGAACCATTTGAAGGTAAAATTTCTATTTATGAAGAGGAACTTAATTTGCAGAATAGATTGAAAATAGGATATATTTTTCAAAATCCAGAAAATCAAATAGTTGGAGTTACTGTTGAAGAAGACGTTGCATTTGGTCTTGAGAATATAGGATACCCTGAAGATTTAATGGTTAAAAGAATTGATTGGGCATTAGACATTACAGGATTAAAAGATATGAGAAAAAGAGATCCTAACACATTATCTGGAGGGCAAAAACAAAGACTTGCAATATCTTCAATACTTGCAATGAATCCCGAAATAATTTTTATGGATGAGCCTACAACTATGTTAGACCCTGTTGGCAGAAAAGAAGTTTATGGAGTAATAAAAACTTTAATTTCTATGGGGAAAACTATAGTAATTGCATCTCATCACTCTGAAGATTTGAATGAGGTAGAAAGAATAATAGCATTAAAAAAAGGAAATCTTGTTTTTGATGGAAATAGAGAAGAATTTTATAATAAAAATGTCGTTATTAATATAGAAAAACCTTTTGAATTCAGATTAAAAGATCATTATAATATGGATTTAAAAACTTTGGAGAAAAATTTATGTCAATAACAGTAAAAAATATTAATTATACATATTCAAAAAATACTCCATTCGAAAAAAATGCTTTAAAAAATGTTAGTATTGAAATTGAAAAAGGAAAAATGTATCTTTTTATAGGGCATACAGGATCAGGGAAAAGCACTCTGATAAATTGTTTTAATGGGTTAATAATACCAGATTCTGGCGAAATATTAATAGAAAATATTAATTTGAAAGAAAAATCTACAAATATTAAAGAAATCAGAAAAAAAGTGGGTATAATTTTTCAATATCCAGAATCTCAGTTTTTTCTTCCTACTGTAAAAGAAGAGATTGAATACGCATGTAAAAATTTTAATGTGGATTTTGATGAATTAAAATTAAAAAGATATTTTAAACTTTTAGGGTTGTCTGCTGAGTATTTAAATAAAAGCCCATTTAACCTTTCGGGCGGTGAAATGAGGAAAATAGCAATTTTGTCAGTTTTAATGTACGATCCAGATTATATAATATTTGATGAACCTACAGTAGGACTTGATTACTCTACAAAAAAATCTATTTTTGAAACAATTAAAAAATTAAATGAAATAGGAAAAACAATAATTTTAATCACACATTGGATAAGTGATTTTCTTCCGTTGAAACCTAAAGTTTTGATGTTAAAAAATTCCGAAGTTTTTTTTAAAGGGTCTTTTGATAATTTTGTGCTTATTAACGAAAAAGAATTAGAAAATGCAGGAATAATATTTGACGACAAACTGAAACTTTATAAATGTGCTCTTTTGAAAGATAATAATGAAAAAGAAATAATATCTAATTTATAATCGGGAGGGATCACCGTGGTTACAAGGCTGAGAGCACATGTTTCCAAAAAGAGAAATCTTAAAATGGAATATGAGCCTTT
>CAYZNB010000109.1:6720-8293 GCA_964478535.1 uncultured Thermotogaceae bacterium | reverse complement strand
ATACTTACTGCAAATGAAGTAGCAGTTTTTACTTCTATAGGGCTTACATGGAGCGGTTATTTATCTACACATGTAGCGATGATGGATACATTAGAGGCGAGACCACTTGCAAGTAAAGCAATTTTGTCTCATACAATTGCGGGAATTTTAGCCGCGATGTTTACAAGAATTTTAGTAGGTATATTTATTTAAAATAAAAACGCCCTTTAAAGGGCGTTTATTTTTTTTCGAAAACAGCTGAACACGATTTGCAATATCCAGTCAATTTTAAAGATAATGTTTTTACTTCGAAATCTAAGTCAAATTCTTTTAGAAATTCTCTAATTTTATCTTTAGAAACAGGAACTTTTATAGCAGCATCACAATTTTCACAAATAAATATTACCGTATCGGTTTCTTCTTCTTTTCTTAAATATTCATATTTGTAAGTTTCTTCATCAAATTTAATCTCTTTTATTAAATTTAATTCTACCAACAAATCAATAGCTCTTTTAACAGTCATTTTGCTTGTTCTTTGATTTCGTTTTTTTCTAATTTCTTGAAAAATATCATCCACAGACATTAACTTTCCTTCGGAGTCCATAAAAATTCTTAAGATCAATTCTCTTTGGGCTGTCATTCTTTGTTTTCTATTTTTTAGCGTGGATTTTAATAGATCTTGTTGATTCATCAAAACTCCCTCCTTGTTTTTAGCATTTTTCTAAAAGGTTAATTGTGCTAATCAATTTTTATATAATTATATCATATAGTTATTAGTTTTCCACGCTTTTGTTGTTAATGGTTTGATAATGTAAGATTACAAAAATGAAAACTTAAATCTCGTGTATATCAATTTTCCAAGCGGTTAATTTAGCGGCTGATCGTGCTGTTTGCCCGCCTTTTCCTATAGCAAGAGAAAATTGTTCTTTTGGAACAAATACTTTTGCTTCTCTTTTTTCATTATTTATTTCTATTTTTTTAACTTCAGCAGGTGCTAAAGAATTTTTAATAAAAACTTCTATATCTTCAGAATATTGAATTATATCAATTTTTTCGTTATTCAATTCATTATAGAGTTCTAATATTCTTGAAGAATTTTCGCCAACACAAGCACCTACAGCATCAACCTGTTTGCTGTTGCTCTTTACAGCGATTTTAGTTCTTATTCCGGGTTCTCTATAAATTTTAACGATTTCAACAACACCGTCATCGATTTCGGGAACTACAGACTTAAGAAGGTGAATAACTAATTCATTCGTAGTTCTTGAAACAAGAATTTTAGGACCTTTTGTAGATTTTTGAATATCTACAACATGAACTTTTATCAAATCTCCCTGTTGAAGTTTTTCTCCAGGAATCATATCTTTTTGAGGTAATTTCGTTTCTAATTTACCTATTCTAATTTCAGTATATAATTCTGTGGATTTCAAAACTTCGGCAACAGTTACTTTATCTTTAAAAGAAACATATTTATCAAATAAAGCCTTTTTTTCAAGTTCTTTAAGATTTTGAAGTATAACCTGTTTAGCAGTTTGAGCAGCTATTCTATTAAAATCTTTTTTTAAATTAATTTTTTTCTTTATTTCGGTTCCTA
>CAYZNB010000109.1:4989-6620 GCA_964478535.1 uncultured Thermotogaceae bacterium | reverse complement strand
TTTTTTATTATATCGTAGTTTAAACTGATTAATTTCTTATTTTCCTTTAGCTTTAAAATAATTAAATTTTCATCAGTATTTTCGATGTATCCTAAAAAACTTGATTGCTTTTCAACTGGTTCAGAAGTAATAATTTTACATAAATTTCCTTTGAACCTAGTAAAATCATCAAATTTTCTTAAAGGTCTTGTTATTCCTGGGGAACTTACAATTAGATTATAATTACTTAGAAAATTATCTATTTCCTCAATCTTTGGTTCAATTTCTCTTGAGGCTTTTTCGCAATCTTCAATACTAACGTAATTATCAATTTTATCTATTATAACTTCTATATCAGTTTTTCTTTTAGTTTTTTTTATTATTAAATCAAAAAGTTCTAAACCTAAATCTTTCAATGTGTTTTCACAAATTTCTTCTAATTTATTTTTAAAATCACCGGTCAAAAGATTTCCTCCTTTTTCTTTCTATATAATAATAAGTCTCGAGGGCAAAAAGCCCCCGGTATAAATTGTATATTCAACATAATATTATTATAACATATCGTTATTTAAAAATCAAGTTTTGATAATTTTATAAAAAACTAAAATTTCTATTTACTAAGTTTTAAGTGGTTTTTTAATTTTGTATTGTAGTATAATTGTGGTAAAATAATTTGAATGTTTAAAAATCGGGGAGGTCAAAATGAAAAAATTTTTTTTAGTTTTCTTAATTTTGTTGATTTCGGTAATTTTTGTTTCAGAAACTGTAGCATATTTAAGTACCAAAGACGGTAAAATTTATGATAGTTATTATGTTACGCTTCCGCAGTTAATGGGGGAATATTATAATATTATTTTAGAATTTACAGAAGAAAATCACGCTTACGATATTTATTTTAGACAAAGTGAAGATATGTATTATACATTAAAAAGTTTGATAGATTTTAAAATAATTGAAAAATATCTTAATGATAAAGGCTTATTTTTAGATGCAGTTTATGTAGAATCTGAAACTCAAAGATTATATTACTCTTATATGAATAACGAATCTTATAGAAATTATATACTTTACAGTTTTCAAACAGAAGAAAATTTTAGAGCTTTTGCAAATTTATTAGTATATAAAAATGAACTTATAACAGCTTTAAGAAAATCTTTTTCAGAACATACAGAAAATGAAGTTAGAGAATTTATTAATTCTAATTTTGTATTAATTAAACAAAATTATGAACAAATAAGAGCAAGTCATGTATTAGTTGCTACAGAAGAAGAAGCGAATGAAATAATTGAAAAATATAATGAAGGAATTTCTTTTTCGGTATTAGCAAAAGAGTATTCATTAGATAAAATTTCTGGAAATATTGGTGGAGATTTAGGTTTGTTTAAAAGAGGAGAAATGGTTTCGGAATTTGAAGCAGCTTCTTTTGGAGCAACTGTAGGAGAAATAACAGCGCCTATAGAAACTGAATATGGATTTCACGTTATATTAGTAAGTTATAAAGGTATTTTTGATACAGTTGATGAAGTCTTAAAAGATAAAGAAATAATGGAAGAAATCACAGAAATTCTTACAGGAATAAAAATCGAACAATGGTTTACAAAATATAGAGAAAATTTTGATTTTATTATTACACATAGACCTTTAAAATTAGA
>CAYZNB010000109.1:0-4889 GCA_964478535.1 uncultured Thermotogaceae bacterium | reverse complement strand
CAATTATCAAATTTAAACACATTAAATTCGTATAAAAGAAATTTTGAATTTGAATCTTCAGAAAAATTTTTCTCAGATTATGAAAAATTAAAAATTCAAATAGAAGAAATAAATCTTTTCCAAAAAAGCATTTTAAGAAAAATGCTTGAAAATGATAAAAATAATATGGATATAATTTATGAGTTGACGATGAGATATCCAGAAGATGTAGATTTTAAATTAGATCTTCTTTTTGCAAGATATACAAATATAGTAGTTTATCTTGAAGAAACAGGAAGATATGCAGACGGAAAAGAAATCCTTATGGAAATAAGAGAAGATCTATCTATTATAAAAGATAATGAAATCATTTCTAAAGAAAATACAGAAAAAATAGAAGAAATAATTTATGAAATAGACTCTATTTATAATTGAAGGGATTAAATGTGAATAAACTTTTTTTATCGTTAAAGCAACATTTAAATAATACAACTGATGAAGAATACGAAAAAGGTTTGGAAATAGTTATTTCAGAACAAATAAAAATAAATGATTTAAGATATAATGAAACATTTTTAAAAAGTAGTTGTATTATTGAAAATAAAGAAATTAAATTATTTTATGACAATTATCAAAATTTAAATTATGAATGTGAATGCGATTTTTATAAAAACAAAATGGGCTATTGTGCCCATTTTGTTTCTTTAGTATTATACATGGAAAAACACATAAAAAATAATAACTATGAAAATTCGATCTTTTCAAAATTAGATTTATCTGATTATAATAAAAAAGCGATAAATCTTATAAAAACAAATGAAAATAAAACCGAAATAACTTTTGAAAATACAACTAATGAAAAAAATAATTTAATCAATTGTTTAATCACAAATAAAGAAAATAAATATATTTTAAAATCTTTTGAAATGATTAAAATATCAAATATCTCTTTTTCTTATGAAAAAAATAAAAACATATTTTTTGGTGAAAATGTAGATTTAACAGGAATTTTTTTCGGAAACAAAGGAGATTATAAAATTAAATGGCTTATAAAAGACCATTTTAAAAATACAATAAAATACAACGATTTTATAACCTCTGAAAGTGATACAGTAATAATTGATGAAAACAATATATTTAGAGTTTTAAATGTAGATTGCCCTTTAGATCTTAACTTATTTAAAGAAGAAACGATAAATATAGAAGAACTAAAAATATTTTACGAAAACAATATAAAAAAATTTGAAAACGCCGGATTCAAATTTAATTTTGAAAATAGCGACTTAAAAATTCTAACAGGTGAAAGTTACTTTAAAATGTATATTTTTAGACTTGAAGATAGATTTAAATTCAAATTAAAAAAAGTATACGATTTTTTCGAATATGATTTTGAAGAACTAAATAAATATTTTAGAGATTCAGAAAATGAAGAAGAAATATTCAACTTTTTTAAATCAAATGATTTACCGTTAAATTATAATGGCGAAATATATATAACAGCTGATTTAATGGCACACTTTATAGAAAACATAATTAATATAATCCCAGATAATCTGAAAGTAGTACTTTCAAAAAAAATAAACATTATAAAAAAACCAAAATTTTATTTGAATACAAAAAGACAAAACACAGAAATTAAAGCGGAATTATATTTAGACGAAGAAATATTTGACAATTATTTTTATCAATTAAAAGAAAATAAAAGCCATATAATAATAAAATCAGGAGACATAATAAAAATTCCAGAATCTTTAAAAGACGTTATAAACAAACTGCGAAAAAATAAACCGATAAACATAGTAGATTTGATAGAAATAAAAGAAGAAGTAAAAGGCGAGTATGAAAACATTTTTAATAATTTAAGCAACTTTCAAAACCTCAAAAGTTATGAAATACAAAACTTTAAAGGTGAGTTGAGGAACTATCAAAAATATGGATATAACTATATGAGGTTTTTTCATGAAAATGGAATAAATTGCATATTGGCAGATGATATGGGACTTGGTAAAACTATACAAATAATAGCACTATTATGCAATTTGAATTTAGAAAATAAAGCTTTGATAGTTACCCCAAAATCAGTAATCTACAATTGGCAAGAAGAAATAGAAAAATTTTCTGATTTAACAACAAACATATTTTTAGGAACAGACAGAGACATTGAAAAAAACAGTCAAATAATACTAACAACATATAGCACGCTTAAAAATAGTTTAGAATTACTTGAAAGTGAATTTGAATATGTAATACTTGATGAAGCCCAATATATAAAAAATAACTGGACATTATCTTCAAAAATGGTAAAAAAAATTAAAGCAAAAAATAAAATAGCACTTACAGGAACTCCTGTAGAAAACTCTATATATGATTTGTTGAACATACTCGATTTTTTATACCCCGGATATTTTAATAAATACGTTGAATTTGAAAATATTTATACTAACGAAGAAAAAAAAGAAGCATTTTTAAAAAAAATAAAACCATTTATTTTAAGAAGAACAAAAGAGCAAGTTTTAGATGAATTACCAGAAAAAACTGAAAAAACAGTTCATATAGAAATGCTTCCAGAACAAAAAGAAATATATATCAACTATTTAAATAAATACAAACTCGATATTATGAATGATAAAAAAATGATAAATTACTTAACTTTTTTAACAAGACTAAGGCAAATAAGTTGCCACCCAACGCTTTTATTTGAGAAATTTGACAACAGTTCAGGAAAGTTTGAATATCTAGTCGAATTAATAGAAGAAGTTCTAAATTCGAGCCATAAAATGATTATCTTCTCGCAATTTACAAGTATGCTTGAAATAATACAAAAATACTTAGAAGAAAAAAATATTGATTACAGAAAAATAACAGGAAAAACTTTAAAAAGAAACGAAATCGTTCGAGAATTTAACGAAAATTCTGGTATAAAGGTAATGCTTTTAAGCTTAAAAGCAGCCGGAACAGGATTGAACATAACAAGTGCAGATATAGTAGTGCATTACGACCCTTGGTGGAATCCTTCTGTAGAAAATCAAGCGACCGATAGAGCGTATAGAATAGGGCAGAAAAAAAACGTCTTTGTATATAAACTCGTAAGTAAAAATACAGTAGAAGAAAAAATTTTATTTTTAAAAGAGAAAAAACAAGAATTATATGAAAACATAGTTGAAAATAAAAGAATACTAAAAAATCTTTCAAAAGAAGATATCATAAATTTATTAGAATAATAAAACGGCGGTAACAGCTACCCGCCTAAAAAAAACTGGAGGTGTTTTTTATTAAAACAAAAAAGTTGGTTTTATCTGGAGTAATTGCAGCAGTATATGTAGTAATAACAGTAGTGTTTCAACCCATTAGCTTTGGGCCTATGCAGTTAAGAGTGTCAGAAGCCCTCACCATACTTCCGTTCATAGAACCCTTATTTATACCGGGTTTATATGTTGGAGTATTAGTATCCAACCTAATCGCAGGATTAGGAGCGTGGGATATATGGTTTGGAAGCTTTTTAACCCTTATAGCGGCTATATTAACTTGGAAAATGCCAAACAAATACTTGGCAGCGCTTCCGCCAATTTTAGTTAACGCATTCGGAGTATCTGCATACGTAGCTCCGCTTTATGAAGTACCGTATTGGCCTACAGTGTTGAGTATCGGAGTAGGGCAAGCGATAGTATTATATTTACTTGGAATACCTTTATTAAAAATATTTGAAAAATATTATAAAGGGAAAAATATTAAAACTAATAAATAATTTTGTAGCAACAAAACATAGGAGCAATCATATTGATTGCTCCTATGTTTTTTAATATGCATTATTTAAAATTTCAATAACTCTTTCTTCACTTACTTTAACAGGATTTACGAGAATAGATTCATTATTAACAGTCTTTTGAGCAATTTCTTCAAAAGATTTTTTATCTACTCCTAATTCCCTAAGTGATTTAGGAAGACTAGCAATTTCATGCAACTCATTTATCAAATCTCTTATATAATAAATAGCCTTTTCTGCTCTTCTGTTTTTAAAAGCTTTACAATAAATATCAGGCCCAGCTATAGGAAGAAGAAGTTCGGAATAATAATCATCTACAGCATTTTTATTATATTCCATACAATAAGGAAGAAGAACAGCCATAGCCTCGCTATGAGAAACCCCACATACATCACTACAAGCATGAGACAACGCATGAGTAATTCCAGCCATAGAATTTGAAAAAGCGATACTTGACATCAAAGAAGCATTAGAAAGAACTAGCCAAAGATTTTTATCTTTTGGGTTCTCAATAATATTTACAATATTTTCCATTATCATTTTTATTGATGAAAAAGCGAAAGAATCGCTTATAGGATTTTTTTGTAAACAACTGTAAGCTTCAATACTATGAGTTAAAGCTTCTATTGCTTTAGAAGCAATCAACTTTGGGGTAAGATTTTCCAAAATTCTCGGATCGATAACTACAACAGACGCTTCGTTATACATTTTAGAAGTTGTCGGAACAATAATTAAAGGACTTGACTTTTTATCTATAACTTTTTTTGCGGTGTTGATAACAGAATCGCCGCCAATTGCTATTATCGAATCATAACTCTCTTCAAAATAAATATCAGAAATTTGATTGATAACCTCTATTGAAGAATCAACAGGAATATCTTTGAAAATAAAATATTGTTTATAATCGGAGTTTTCTAAAGCGGAAGTAATAATCTTTAAATTGCCATTCTTCATTAAAGTTTCATCAGTAAGAATTAACGGTTTTGAAGAATTTAAATTATTTAATTCAAAAGGTATATTTTCCAAAGCATTTAAACCAGACAATAATTTTACTGAACTTTGAAATTCATAATATGAAGGAATCATTTTTTTCATCTCCTTATATTCCGAATAATATTTTCAAATAAACTCTAAATTTATTTGAAGA
>CAYZNB010000108.1:0-10878 GCA_964478535.1 uncultured Thermotogaceae bacterium | reverse complement strand
TTTTCACTATTTAAACGCTTAACTAATTAAACATTAATTGTTTTTCCAGACCAACCTTCTACTTACCAACTCTTCTAACTTTTAACATTTTTTCTTCATAAAAAACTTCAAGTGTGGTATAATAAAATATTGATGTGTATAAAAATATGAGGCAAAAAATATTGGTGTTTAAGTTTTCAGAACAACTTTTTTTAATTTGGAGGTTTAAAATGAATTATGAAGAATATACAAATTTTAGAAAAGAAATGAATGAAAAAATATTGACTAAAGGCACAACAAATACAAAAAGATTTTTTTCTCTTGATTCTGCTGTATATAAAGCCGGAGCTTTATCTGAAAAACAAAAAGAATTATTAGGATTATCTGCATCTCTAGTGTTAAGATGTGAAGGATGTATTAATTATCATATAGATCAATGTGTGAAACTTGGAGTTACAGATGAAGAACTTTTCGAAACTTTTGACATAGCATTAATTGTTGGAGGATCTATAGTAATACCTCATCTTAGACAAGCAGTAGCTTTTTTAGAAGAACTGAGAACAAAGGCTGATTTGAAATGAGTAATTTATATTTAATAGACGGCTCTGGTATTGCTTACAGAGCCTTTTTTGCTTTAGGAGATTGGATGCAAAGCACCAAAGGAACGCCTACAAACGCTGTTTTTGGAGTATGTAGAATGCTTTTAAAGATACTAAAAGAACATGTAAAAAAAGATGAGGATTCAGTTTTATTTGTTATGGATAAGAAAACAAAAACTTATAGACACGAACTATTGGAACAATATAAAGCACAAAGACCAAAAGCCCCCGAAGAATTTGTTCAACAACTTCCTTTAATAAATGATCTTGTAGAAAGTATGGGTTTTAAACTAATCGCTATGGATGGATTTGAAGCAGATGATGTTATAGGAACTGCAGCAGTCAACTTTAGTTCTCATTATGAAAATGTTTATATAATTACTTCAGATAAAGATATGATGCAACTTGTAAAAGATAATGTTTATTTATTAAGACCTGAAAAAGGAGTAACTGATGTAAAAAAATATGATTCAGAAGAAGTTGTAAAAAAAATGGGAGTACCGCCCGAAAAAATAATAGATCTTTTAGCATTAATGGGAGATGCCTCAGATAATATTCCGGGAGTAAAAGGGATTGGAATTAAAACAGCTCAAAAACTTTTAAATGATTATAATGATATAGAACATATTTATGAAAATTTAGATCAAATTAAAGGAGCAACTAAAACCAAACTTGAAAATGAAAAAAGCATTGCCGAATTAAGTAAAAAATTAGTAAGGCTTGTATTAGACGTTCCATTAGAGTTTGAAAAAGAAGATTTAATTTATAAAGGTTTTGATGATTCGTTAAAAGTTTTTTTAAAAAACTTAGGATTTAAATCCATAATCAAAGAATTGAATCTCGAATCAAAAAGTGAAGCAGAAGATGAACAAAGTGAAGAAAATTACTCAAAAAAAGTAAAATATACTTTAATAACAGAAGATAATCTTGATGTTATATATAAAAATATAGAAAAAAATGAAAAAATAGTTTTTGATTTAGAAACGACATCTCTTGATCCTTATGAAGCGGATATCTTAGGAGTAGCAATATCTTTTGGAGCTTTTAATGGATATTATATAAATTTATCTGATTATGATAAAGCAAAAAAAATAGAATTATTAAAAGAATTATTTGAAAAATTAAAATCAAAAAAACTTATTGCACAAAATGCAAAATATGATATATCAGTTTTAAGAGTTTTAGGAATAGAAGTAGAAAATATATATTTTGATACTATGATAGGGGCTTATCTTATAGATCCAGATGGAAGAAAATTTAATATGGATGATCTTGCTGAACAATATTTAAATTACAAAACGATAAAATATGAAGAGTTACTTTCAGGAACTCTTTTTTCTCAAAGTCTTAAAGATATTGAAGTTGAAAAAGTTGTAGAATATGCTGGTGAAGATGCAGATATAACTTTCAGATTGTATGAAAAATTAAATCCAATAATAAAAAAATTTGATTTAGAAAAATTAAATAATGATATTGAAATACCTACAATAAAAGTTCTTTCAGAGATGGAATTAAATGGTGTTTATTTTGATATTCAATATTTGAGAGAACTTGAAACAGAATATCAAAAGAAAACAAATATATTTTTAAGAGAAATGCATGAAATTGCAGAAGTTGAGTTTAATCCAAATTCTCCAAAACAAGTAGGAGAAATTTTATATGATAAATTAAAATTAAAAGGAAAAAGAAAAACAAAATCGGGAGGTTATTCTACTGATGCAGAAACTTTAGAATATTTATCTAACGAACACCCAATAATTCCAAAACTTCTTGAATATAGAAAATATCAAAAGCTGCTTTCTACATATATTTCTGCTATTCCAAAAATGGTTAATCCGGTCACAAAAAGAGTTCATACATCATTTAATCAAGCAGGAACATCAACAGGAAGACTTAGTAGCAGTGAACCAAATCTTCAAAATTTACCTATAAAAGATGAAGAAGGTATTAAAATTAGAAAAGCTGTAAGGGCACAAAAAGAAGACCATATTTTATTGAGTGCTGATTATTCGCAAATTGAGCTTAGAGTTCTTGCACATATTTCACAAGATCCAGTGCTAATAAAAGCATATAAAAATAGCGAAGATATACATACAATAACTGCATCAAAAATATTTGAAGTTCCAGAAGGATTGGTAGATTCAAATATGAGAAGAGTAGGAAAAATGGTTAACTTCTCACTCGTTTACGGAGCTCAAGCATATGGGTTATCTCAAAAACTAAATATTCCTTATGATAAAGCACAAAAGTTTATAGATAAGTACTTTGAGTTATATAAATTAGTTGGAGAAAATCAAATAAAAAGTTTTGAAAAAGCTAAAGAAAAAGGTTTTGTCGAAACAATTTTTCATAGAAAAAGATTTCTTAAAAATATACGTGTAGGAAATCACGACTTAAAAAGAATAGTTATAAACACACCAATTCAAGGTACTGCAGCCGACATAATGAAAATAGCACTTATAAAAATTAGAGAAAAATTACCTAAATATGCTAAAATGATTTTGCAAGTTCATGATGAAATAGTTCTCGAAATTCCGGAAATTTATTTAGAAGAAATTAAAAAAATAGTTGTATATGAAATGGAAAACGCTGTTAAATTATCTATTCCATTAAAAGCTGATGTTAATTACGGAAAAATATGGGATAAATAATAATATTAATTTAATTTGAAAACAAAGTAATTTCTGATATAATAATAATAGATATGTTTGCATAAAAAAGTAAACAAATTTTTGGTGTTGAGAAATAAAAATATGATGATTATGAGAATAAATATGATTAATTATTAATCGTATTTCTTTCGGGAGGATATAAAAATTGAAAAATTTTCATATAATAAGACTCGGATGTCCTAAAAATGATGCGGATATGGATATTTTGCGTGGTATAATGGAAAACTGGAATTATGTATTTGAAGAAAATATAGAGAAATCTGAATTAATAATAATAGATACTTGTGGTTTTATTGAAAGTGCAAAGCAAGAATCAATAGATATTATTTTTGAAACTTTAGAAACGAAAAAAAATAATAAAAATATAAAAAAAGTTGTGGCGATTGGATGTTTAGTTCAAAGATATTTTGATGAGTTAAAAAACGAAATTCCGGAAATTGACGGACTTTTTGGTGTGATACCACCTCAAGAAATTATAGATAACATTGAAAAAAATAATTATTTTTATAAAAGAGATATTCCATATGATGTATACGAATGCAAATTTAGGTATGTTCCAGAAACTTCATATGCTTATGTAAAAATAGCTGATGGTTGCAATAGGAATTGTGCTTTTTGTGCAATTCCTGGATTCAAAGGCGAACCAACTAGTAGAAAAATCGAAGATATAAGAAATGAGGTGGAAAACCTTGTAAATAATGGGATAAAAGAAATAATATTAGTATCCCAAGATAATACTTTATATGGTTTAGATTTATATAAAAAACAATCATTACCAAACCTTTTAACTGAATTGAATAAAATCAATGGGGATTTTTGGATAAGAGTTATGTATTTGCATCCCGATTTTTTAACTGATGAAATAATAGAATCTATTCATTCTAATGAAAAAGTTTTAAACTATTTTGATGTGCCTATGCAACATGGATCTGATAACATATTGAAAAAAATGAAAAGAGTAAAAAATGTAAAACAATTGAAAAAAATGATTGAAAAGATAAGAGAAGCAGACTCTATTTTAAGAAGTACATTTATAGTAGGTTTTCCTGGAGAAACAGAAGAAGATTTTGAACAACTTATAAACTTTATAGATGAAATTGAGTTCGATAGAATGGGAGCATTTGAATATTCTGCTGAAGAAGGAACTGAAGCTTTTGATTATAAAGATGATGTTGAAGAAGATGAAAAGAAAAGACGCATGGAAAATTTAATGGAACTTCAAAAAGAAATTTCTGAAAGCGTTATGGAAGAAAAAATAGGAAAAACTTTTGAAGTTTTGGTTGAAGAATATGAAGATGGAGTATATATTGGAAGAAGTTTTATGGATGCTCCTGAAATTGATGGGAACATTCTTATTAAAACTGAAAAAAAAATTGAGATAAAAAAATTTTATAATGTAAAAATAACGGAAAGTTATGAATATGATTTAGGGGGAAAATTATGTTGAATATTCCTAATATTTTGTCTTTTTTTAGAATTATATTATCTATACCCATTTTTATTTTGACTATTTCTGATGAAAAATATTTTCTGGCAGCACTTATTTTATTTGTAATAGCCTCTATTACAGATTACTTAGATGGATTTATAGCCAGAAAGCTTAATATGGTAACGGATTTAGGGAAATTTTTAGATCAAATATCTGATAAAATAATAGTAAATATAGTATTGATAGCTTTATTACAAGTAGGGCTATTACCGGGATGGTTTGTAGCTGTAGTTGTAACGCGAGATACTTTAGTCAGTGGAATAAGAATGTTTTTAGCCAGTAAAAATGTAGTGCTTGCAGCAGATATTTGGGGAAAAATGAAGACAGTTTTCCAAATGGTTCTTATAATATATGTGTATATGGAAAATTATTTCAATTTTCCATCAAACATAACATTAATTTTATTGACAATAACAGCTATTTCTACTATACTTTCAGCATTGAATTATACAATAAAAAATAAAAAGCAATTTTTGGAGGAATGATTATGGAAGTTAATAAGAACGGGGGAGATAACACTTTAAGAACCTTTTTGGCTATTGACGGTAATAGTGAATTAATAGAATTACAAAAAGAAACAATTCAAAAATTAGAAAAAACAGGATTTAAAGCCAATTGGGCGAAACCAGAAAATATTCATTTAACTTTATTTTTTTTGGGATATCAAACTATGCATTCTATTGCTGAAGCTGCTTATAAGTTAGGGGAGAGAGTATCAGGATTTCCAACTTTTGTCTTTGACGTACTTGATTTGGGGTATTTTGAATTTAAAGAAGAACCTAAAGTTATATGGTATGGTGTTAGCGAAGTAAAAAAATTAACTGGTTTATACAGCGAGATAAAAAGTGGATTGATATCAAGTGGTTTAGATATGAAAAGTGAAACTTTTGTGCCTCACATTACAGTTGGTAGAGTAAAAAAATGTCCAGAACACTGGAAAAATATTATTGAAACAATTAATTTTGAATCAATAAAAATTCCGGTAAGTTCTGTTGGTATATATTCGTCAAAACTTACAAAAAGTGGACCTATCTATACCAAATTATATACGATTGATTTTGAAGGAGGAGTAATAATTAATGGCTAAAAAGAACTCAAAAGCAAATAAAGAGGAACCTAAAAAAGATGATATGCTTGAAAAGCTAGTTAGAGAATTAGAAAAGAATCATGGCCAAGGTTCAGTAATGCTCATGGGAAAAAATGTTAATGCAGAAGAGATAAAAACAATTTCTTCAGGATGTTTATCGCTTGATATAGCCTTAGGCATTGGAGGATTTCCAAGAGGGCGTATTATTGAAGTTTTTGGGAACGAATCTTCGGGGAAAACTACTCTTGCTTTACAGGCACTTTCGCAAGTTCAAAAAGTTGGAGGGGTTGCAGCCATAGTAGATGCTGAACATGCCCTTGATACAGATTATGCTAAAAAATTAGGTATTGATATTGATAAACTGATTCTTTCACAGCCTGATTTTGGAGAACAAGCGTTAGAAATAGTTGATTCATTAGTAAGATCTAATATGGTAGATATGATTGTAGTTGATTCTGTGGCGGCTTTAGTTCCCAAAACTGAAATAGAAGGGTCAATGGGAGATGCTCATGTAGGACTTCAAGCGAGATTAATGTCACAAGCATTGAGAAAACTTGCAGGAAGCATAAGCAAATCAAAGGCGATAGTGTTATTTATCAATCAAGTCAGAATGAAAATAGGAGTTATGTATGGGAATCCTGAAACTACAACAGGCGGAGTAGCATTGAAATTTTATTCTACAATAAGAATAGAAGTAAGAAAAAATTCTCTCATAAGAGAAGGAAAAGATGCTATAGGTAACGAAACAACTTTAAAAGTAGTAAAAAACAAAGTTGCACCTCCATTTAGAGAAGCAAAAGTAGATATGATTTATGGGCAAGGAATAGCTAAAGAATATGATATTTTCAATATAGCTGTTGAAGAAGATATTGTTCAAAAAAAAGGAGCATGGTTTTCCTATGTTGACTACGAAGGTAACGAAGTTAGTTTAGGACAAGGTAAAATGAATGCTATAGGTTATTTTCTTGAAAGACCGGAACTTTTGGAATATCTTGAATTAAAAATAAGAGAAAAGAAAGGAATAAAAGTTCCTCAAGAACTTCAAAAATCTGTGGAATCTTTTATAAAAGTGCCATCAAAAAAATCTAATTCTTCAAAATCAAAAGAGTTAGAAGAGGAAATAGAAGAAATATCAGATAACGATGAAAAATAAAAAAAATTTTGATCCGTCAGATGAAAAAGCAGCAGAAAATGCTGCCGTTAATCTTATAAAATACAGAATGCGATCAGAAAAAGAACTTATCTTCAGACTAAAAAATAAAGGGTTTGAAGAAAATGTTATATATGAAATTATAGAAAAATTTAAAAAATATAATCTTTTAAATGATAAAGTTTTTGCGTATCACTATGCTTACGATAAAATGGCATTAAATAATAAAGGATCTATTTTAATTTATAACGAATTAAAAGGCTTTGGAATAGAGGTAAATATTATTATTGAAGCTTTAAATAAAATAAAAGAAGAAATAGACGTTTATTCTGTTATAAAAAATATTATTGAGAAAAAGTTTATAAAAGAAAAAAATTTTTTAAAAATCAAAGATTATTTATATAAAAGAGGATTTGAAAGAGAAGAAATAGAAAGTGTTATAAACGATATTGGAGGTGAAGAATAAAATGATAGGATATGTGGTATTAGCAATTGCAGGAATAATTTTAAGTATAATAATGTTCATTTTTGGTATATATATGGGAAATTCAAAATTTATAGGGAAATTAAAAATTACTAAAGATGAAATTGATGATGAAATAAAAAATGCAAAAATTGAAGCAGTAAAAGTTAAAGAAAAAGCATTAGAAGAAGCAGTTTCAATTAAAAAGAGAGAAATGAAAGAAGCTAGGGAAGAAATAGATAAAATGCAATCATCTTTAGATAAAGAAATAAAATCTCAAAAAGAACAAATAAAATTGACAGAAGAAAGACTTATTAAAAAAGAAGAAAATATTGATAGAAAAGAGCAAAATATAGAAAAGATTAGAGAAAAACTTGAAACAGAAAAAAACGAAATAGAAAAAATTAATTCAGATCTTAAGCAAAAATTATATGAAATAGCGAATCTTACTCAAGAAGAAGCTAAAACACAAGTTTTAAACGAAACAAAAGAAAAATATGAACTTGATATAGCACAAAAGTATAAGGAAATAAAGGATAATTATGAAGAAGATGCAAAAAAATATGCTAAATGGGTAATAACAACGGCAATACAAAGATACGCATCGGATGTTACAGCTGAAATAACTACATCTACAGTAATACTTCCTACAGATGATATGAAGGGAAGGATAATAGGAAGAGAAGGAAGAAACATAAGGACATTTGAAAAATTAACGGGTGCAGATTTGATTATTGATGATACGCCTGAATTAGTAGTTTTATCATGTTTCAATCCATTAAGAAGAGAAATAGCAAAAAAAACTCTTGATTTACTTGTAGCAGATGGTAGAATTCATCCAGCTAGAATTGAAGAAATGTATGAAAAAACGAAAAAAGAAACAGAAGAACATATAAAAGAAGCGGGGAAAGAAGCCGTTATGAGAGTTGGAATTAAACAACCTCATCCGGAATTAGTTAAATTATTGGGAAGATTAAAATATAGAACAAGTTATGGGCAAGACGTACTTGAACATTCTATAGAAGTTGCACAATTTGCAGGATTAATGGCAGCAGAGTTAGGTTTAAACGAAGAGATAGCGAAAAGATCGGCGTTATTTCATGACCTTGGTAAAGCGATTGATCATGAAGTGGAAGGCTCTCATGCAATTGTTGGAGGTCAAATAGCTAAAAGATACGGTGAAAAGCCAGAAGTTGTTAATGGAATGCAAGTACATCATAACGAAGTTGATGCTATCTGTCCTGAAGCGGTACTTGTGGGAGCTGCAGATGCATTATCAGCAGCAAGACCAGGAGCAAGAAGAGAAGCACTTGAAAATTATGTAAGAAGAATAGAACAATTAGAAGAAATAGCAAAATCTTTCAGATATGTGGATAAAGCATATGCTATACAAGCAGGAAGAGAATTAAGAATTATAGTACAACCAGAAAAAATAGAAGATGCAATTGCGGAAAAATTATCCCATGATATAGCTGTTCAAATAGAAGAAAAAATGCAATATCCAGGAGTAATAAAAGTAACTGTAATAAGAGAAAAAAGAAGTGTAGCTTACGCAACCTAATAATAAAAAAACAAAAAAGACTTTTTAAAAGTCTTTTTTGTTTTAAATATGATATTGACAATTCAAAATTCCTATGATATAATCAGGTTGAAAATTGAATAAAAGCTTGTTGGTGAAATCTTATATTAAGATTTCTTAAAAGGGAATTCGGTGAAATTCCGAAACGGTCCCGCCACTGTAAAGGATAGAATTTTACATTTAGCCACTGTGTTAAACATGGGAAGGAGTAAAATTTGTTAAGCCTGAGTCAGGAGACCTGCCAATAAGAACAACGCTGTTTTATTACTCACGCGGATGAGGAGGTGTTATTTAAAGGTAGAATAATTATGTTATTCTATTAATTTAAGGTATTTTAAAATATTTAAATAACATAAGTAATAACTCGGCATTTAGTTGTCGAGTTATTTTTTTTAGGAGGGATTTATTTGAAAAACATTTTTACAAACCCGTTATTTCTGATATTTTTCAGTATATTTGCGGGGCAAATTTTGGGAAAAATCAATTTTAAAAGTATCAAGCTTGGGAGTTCGGGAGGTTTATTTGTAGGAATTATTATTAGTTATTTTGTAACAAGCCATTTTCATAAAAACACGATAGATTTTAATGGAACTTTTGTATCGGGAGAACTTTTTCAATTTAGTCTTATAGGATTTATAGCTTCTGTTGGATTATTAGCTTCTAAAAATATAAAAAGCATAATAAAAAACAATGGGTTGAAATTTATCGTTTTGGCTTTATCAATAACCTTTACAGGAGCATTATCAACATTTGTTTTTGCTAAATATTTTTTTGGAGAATTAAAAATAAGCATTATAGGAACTTACGTAGGAGCATTAACAAGTTCTCCAGGATTAGCAGCAGCACTTGAATCGGCAAAAAATATGGGGGCAACTTCTGAATCTATGGTTGGGTTGGGATATTCAATTTCTTATATTCCGGGAGTAGTGATAGTTATATTATTTGTACAAATACTTGCTAAAATTTATAAAAAAAATATTGAAATTAAACCAGAAATAAGAAGAGAAAAAGAAATAAAAAATAATGAAACTAATTTTTGTGTAATTTCTTTCAGTTTAGTATGTATATTAGGTATATTATTAGGAAATATAAACATTTATATGGGGTCTTATCTGGGATATTTTTCTTTAGGAGCAACAGGAGGAGTTCTCATAACTGCATTGATTTTAGGAGATATAAAAAAAATAGGTTTTTTAAAGTTTAACATTCATAAAAATCAATTGACAGTTATAAGAGATATTTCATTAAATATGTTTTTAGCTATAGTCGGATTGAACTATGGGTATAATGCAGTTATTCTCGTAAAAACTTCAGGATTACAACTCATAATTATAGGTTCAATAACTGCATTGTTAAGTATTATAGTGGGGTATGTAATCGGGAGAAAAATATTAAAATTAAATGTAATATATTTAATTGGAGGTATATGCGGAGGTATGACAAGCACACCAGGACTTGCAGCTTCTGTAGAAGCGATAGAAAGCGATGAGGTCACAGTAGGGTATGGAGCAACATATCCATTTGCATTATTTTTTATGATTTTATTTACAAATATTTTATTTAAAATATAATCTTTAGTTGGAAAGGAAAAATATTTTTATATTTAAAGTTTTTTGATTTTAATGTAGTGTAACAGCCACGCAGAACTGTGCACGGCGTTACAGCACTCATGACAACGTAGGTATTTATATAGATAGTTTTAGGAAATACATTAAAACCAAATGCTTTTAATAATGAAGTAGTAAACATTGGATAAAATAAATCGCTCACAAGATCAAATTTTCTAAAAAACAAATTTCGCTCTTGTCAAAAAATGCTAAAAATAGCAAACTCGCTACGCTCAGACATGCTATTTTCTTA
>CAYZNB010000107.1:0-10881 GCA_964478535.1 uncultured Thermotogaceae bacterium | reverse complement strand
ATTGCTCGCTACTTTATTTCATCCATATTTACCATCAAAGCATTATAATAAAAAACTCTCAAAAGTATCATTTTAAACAATTAAACAATTATACGTTTTTTGTTTTTCCTGACCAACTGTCTGCTGACCAACTTTAAGCTTTTCACTATTTAAAAGTTTAACCAATTAAACCGCAAATTATAGTAAAAAACTTTTTATTCTAATTTACTACAATAATTTTTCTAAAGTAATTTAACCAAAAAATTATGATAGAATATATATATAATATAATAAATTTATGGAGGAATTAAAATGTTGGATTATGAACTGAAAATTAAAATTGAATCTTTGGAAACTAAATTTAAAGATTTGAAAAACCTTGTCGATATAGAGAAACTGAAAGTAAGGACAAAAGAACTTGAAATAATTATGACATCTCCAGATTTTTGGAATGATCAGGAAAACGCACAAAAAGTTGGAAAAGAAAACCAAGCTATAAAAGAAAAAATAGAACAATTTTCGAAACTTCAAAGTCTTTTTGAAGATATTGAAGCTGCTATAGAACTTGCAGAAGAAGATGAAACTATGATAAACCATATCAAAGAAACAGTAATTGAAATAGAAAAAATGGTAAATTCATTTGAGCTTCAATTACTTCTTTCAGGAAAATATGATAATTCAGATGCCTTTATTTCAATACATCCAGGAGCAGGAGGAACTGAATCACAAGACTGGGCAAGCATTCTCTTAAGAATGTACTTAAGATGGGCGGAGAAAAACAAAATGAAAGTTGAAACAATAGAATATTTAGATGGAGATGAAGCCGGAGTTAAAAGTGTTACAATTAAAGTATCAGGACTTTATGCTTATGGAAAATTAAAATATGAATCGGGAGTTCACAGATTAGTAAGAATTTCGCCTTTTGATTCTAACTCAAGAAGACACACCTCTTTTTCATCGGTAAACGTCATACCAGAGATAGAAGAAGATATAGAAATCGAAATAAGACCAGAAGATCTAAAAATGGATACTTACAGAGCAGGAGGAGCAGGAGGGCAACATGTTAATAAAACTGATTCGGCAGTAAGAATAACGCATTTACCTACAGGTATTGTAGTAGCTTGTCAAAACCAAAGATCACAGCATCAAAATAAAGAAACAGCACTTAAATTATTAAAAGCAAGATTATATGAAATAGAAATGAGAAAAAAACAAGAAGAAAAAATGAAACTTGTTGGAGATGTAAAAAGCAATTCGTGGGGAAACCAAATAAGATCTTATGTCTTATATCCGTATCAAATGATAAAAGATCACAGAACTGATTGTGAAACTTCGGACTCTGAAGGAGTATTAGACGGAGAAATAGAAAAATTTATAGAAAGTGAATTATTGTATTTTGCAGATTTCTCTATATAATTTGATATATTAATTGTGTGTTTAAAACATATTTTGTAATTTGACTTTTTTGATTGGAAGGTGTATAATTTTTGAGAAGGTATGATGATTACCATAAGAGTATAATGTTAAACGAAGTAAATGAATTTCTTGTAACTAAAAAAGATGGAGTATATATAGATTGTACTGCTGGAGAAGGCGGACATTCTTCCTCTATTTATGATTACTGTGAAGGTCAAGCAAGAGTAATTGCTGTAGATGTTGATTATGAAGTTTTAGAAATAGCAGAAGAAAGATTGAAATCAAGAAATTGCAAAATAGAATTTTTTAAAGCACCATATCAAGAAATTGATTTAGTAATAAACGGAATGTCTTTAAATAAAGTAGACGGTTTTTTAATGGATTTGGGAGTTTCAACATATCAACTTAAAGGTGAAGGAAGAGGATTCACTTTTATGAATGATGAACCATTAGACATGAGAATGGATACAGAAAATTATTTAAATGCATCAATGATATGCAATCAATACCAAGAAGAAGATATTGCAAATATAATATTTGAATATGGACAGGAATATAAATTTGCAAGAAGAATAGCGAGAAATATAGTAAATTCAAGGCCAATAAACTCAACATTTGAATTGAACGAAGCGGTAAGAAAAGCACTTCCAAACGAAGAAATTAGAAGAAGAAACAGACATTTTGCGACAAAAACTTACCAAGCATTAAGAATTGAAGTTAATCAAGAGTTTAAAAATATAAAGACAGCACTTAAAAAATTTGAAAAATTTCTTAACCCTGGTGGAAGAATAGTTGTAATGAGTTTTCATTCGCTTGAAGACAAGATTATTAAAGAACATTTTAAAAATAGCGAAAAATTAAAAATTATTACAAAAAAACCATTAGTTCCATCAAAAGAAGAAGTTTCAACAAATCCAAGAAGCAGAAGTACAAAATTGAGAGTGGCTGAATTTATAGGATAAACTTTTTTAGCTTTAAAATTTGGGGGGATTTTATGGCTGACAGGACAACTTTTAAACAATTACATAAAGAACAGTCAAAAGTTAAAATTTCTGCCGATTTTTTAGTCATTATCGGTATGATATCCATAGCAGCTAT
Organism: uncultured Thermotogaceae bacterium; assembly: GCA_964478535.1. Classification (GTDB taxonomy): domain Bacteria; phylum Thermotogota; class Thermotogae; order Petrotogales; family Petrotogaceae; genus CAYZNB01. The sequence continues at coordinate 8,388 of CAYZNB010000107.1, read as the reverse complement.
ATTGGTATCTATTTGGATAGCTTTTTTTCTAAATTTTGGAAAAGATGCAGAAGTATTAAAGCATGAAATAAATAAAAACTCTTCCCAAATAAGGAATATGAACGAAAAAATTCAAATAGTTGATCAAAAAATAGAAAATTATTACGAAATTATGATGCATATGGATAGAAAATAAATTAAAAAGAAGATGAAAATAATGAAAAAAAAATTTACTTGTATAAAAGCAGGTTTATTGTTTTTATATTTTTTTCTTATTTTAATAGGTATTGTATTAAATCCTGAAATTAAAAATATTGAAAAAGAAGAAATTCAAAAAAATAATGAAAAAAAATATGCGACCCTTGTTGATAGCAAGGGTCAATTTATTGTTTATAACAAAGAAGAATACGAAGCATGGATAGACATAGAATTTCTGAAAAGAAGAAATTTTTATAACACATATAAATACATATTGAATAGCAGATATTCTGATGAACAAATAGAAAACAGAACATTCTTAAAATGGGGAAGATATGAAACTTACGGCGAAGCATTAGAAGATTTAGGAACATTAGCCACTTTTGCTTCAATAACAACTATTAATGAAAGAATCTATAATGAATTTTTAAATATCTATCAAATAATAGGAAAAGTTGATAACACACAATTTGGAATAGAAACATATTTAAAGAATAAAAGAATGCTTGAAAACGAAGAAAGAATAGAGATTTCTTTAGATTTAAAATTGCAAAGCATGTTAGAAGAAGAATTAGAAAAAATAGTTAAAGAAAGAGAAGCAGAAGGTGCAATAGGAATAATAATGAACACAAAAACAGGAAAAATAAGAGCATCAGTAACAACATACCCATGGAATATGGCTTATATGGGTTATATAGAACCAGGCTCAACATTGAAACCTATGTTATATGCTTTAGCCTTAGATCAAAACATAGTCCATTTCGAAGAAATATTTAACCCGCCACAAACGATAAAACCATTAGACAATATAAACTTTACAGTTTCAGAGATAGAAAACAGATATTTTGGTGAAACAAATCTAAAAAACGCGTTGATACACTCATCAAATGTAATAATGATACAAACAATTCAAAGAATGATGGAAGAATACTCAACCGAATGGTTATATACGAATCTAGTAAAAATGGGTTTTGGAGAAAAGACTAACATAGAATTTGAAGGAGAAATAAGAGGAATACTACCTAATCCAAGAGATTGGTATCCTATAACACCGTATCAATTTGCTATAGGGCAGGGAATAGGCGTTACGCCAATACAACTTTTATCGTCATTTAATGCAGTAATAAATGACGGAACTTATGTAAAACCAACTTTATTAAATGATGCCGAAATAGAAACATATCAACTATATTCAACAAGAACATCAGAAATACTGAGAGAATGGATGAGCTATATAACAATAAGCGGAACTGCACGAGGAGCACATATTGATGGAATAAGAGTAGGCGGGAAAACCGGAACAGCTGAAAAAGCGTTGCCAGGAATAGGATATACTAAAGAAAACTATTATTCTCTTTTTACAGGATATTATCCAGCAACAAACCCAATTTATACTTTTTTAATAATAGTAGACAATCCAAAAGGTGAATATTACGGTGGAGAAGTAGCAGCACCGATAATAACAAAATTGTTTTATGATTATCACAAATCTGAAAATACATATAGTGAGCAAAAAGAAATACTTTTTTATGAATATATGCCCAATTTACAAAACAAATCAACAATTGAAGCATATAATATTTTACTAAATCTAGGAATAAATAGTGAAAAAATAGTTTTTTCCGGAAATGGAGATTCTGTAAAAGATCAAATGCCAAAATCTGGAACAAACCTTTCGCAAATTGAATATATTCAGCTATTCTTCTAAAACAGGAGGAGTTATAATGAAAAAAATTTTAATTACAGGCGACTCAAAATTAAAAATAGAATTAAATTTAAATCAATACACAAGCGAAAATATAGAAACAATATATATTTCAAAAGAAAACATATCCGAAGAAAAATTACAAAATACCTTTGAAATGACAGGAATGTTTTTTAGCGAAAAAAATGTTGTTGTTAAAGACTTTTCATCAATAAACATAAAACAAAAAAATATGTTATTAAAATATTTTGAAGAAGACTACACCCATATAATAAACTTGATAATTATAAGCGAAAAAGAATCAAAAGAATTAAAAAAAATAAAATTTGATGAAAAAAAAATATTTGAATTACCAAAACCGTGGGAAGAAGAAAAATGGGAAAATTATATAATTGAAATAGCCGATACAATAAATATAAAATTAGAAAAAGATGTTCCCTCATACTTATTAAAAATATTAGGGAAAAATGACAAATATATATATCAAGAGCTTCAGAAACTATCTATTTATTGTGACGGGAAAGTAACCTATAATGATGTTGTTGAAATTTCACTTCATATAGAAAAACCTGAATTAGAAGATCTTTGTTATTATATATCTACAAAAAATCATAAAGACACACTTGAACTTTTCAACACATTGACTGCTGAAAAAGATTTTAATTACATTGGAATCACAAGTTATATGTTTAATTATTATCTTGATTTATATAAAGTTATAACATTTTCTCAAAAAGAAGCAAAAGCAAATTGGAATACAGTAAAATCAATAAGTGGAAAAATAAAAGTATCTTCAACAAGAGTAAGAGGATTTTTAGGAGTTAGTTTTAAAAATGATTCTATAAAAAAAGTAAATCATGACAGACTATATGAAAAAGAAGAAGTACAGGAAATACTAATAGAAATCGAACAAATTGATAGAAAAATTAAAGTGGGAGAAACCCCTAAAATACTATTTTTAAACCTATTTTCAAAAATATGTATGAAAAATGTTTAAAAGCAGTTTGATCAGTTGGAAAGTTGGAAGGGAATAGCATTAAAGCATTGCCTTGTTTTTTAAAGAATTAAGCTTTTTAATGTAGTGTAACAGCCACGCCGAATTCTGCACGGCGTTACAGCACACAAGACAACATAAATATTTTACAGATAATTTTAGGAAAAGCCTTAAACTCGAACTATTATAATAATGAAGTAGTAAATAATGACAAAATAAACGCTCACAAGAGTTCAAATTTTCTAAAAAACAAATTTCGCTCTGAGAAAAAATGCTAAAAATAGCAAACTCGCTACGCTCAGACATGCTATTTTCTTAACGCATTTTATCACCTCCCTCAATTGTTTTTTATACGAAAATTCTCAATTGTTCGCTACTTTATTTCATCATAATTTACTGTCAAGACATTATAAAAAACATAAATTTATTTTAAAAACATCTTTCTTTTCTGCTTTCTACTTTTAAACCTTTAAACGTTATACGATTTTTCTGACCAACTTAATAAATAAAGGAGAAAAAAATGACTGACGAAAATTATAAGATAGAAATATTTATTCCAAAAGAATATCTTGAAGAATTAAGAGAAGTGCTCGTAAAATCAAACGCTGGAAAACACGGTAATTATGACTCATGTCTTAGTTATAGTGAAGTCAGCGGAAGCTGGAGGCCTCTTGAAGGAGCAAATCCATTTGACGGAGAAATAGGAGTATTAAAAACTTCAAAAGAATTAAAAGTTGAAGTCACATGTCCTAAAAAATATGTGAAAGAAGCAATAAAAAACATAAAAAAAGTACATCCTTATGAAGTTCCGGTAATAAATATAATACCACTTGCGAATCAATATTTTGAATAAATAAAGAGCTTTAAAAAGCCCTTTATTTTTTATTTTTATCAATATATTCTTTTATTTTCTTTTCCTCCCACGATTTATCCATAAAACCAAAAACTCCAAAAACACTTATTGCGTGAGCAATTACACCAATACCCCAACCTAATAAAGGCCAGTAAAACCATAAAGTGTTTGGTGAAGTCACTAAATTAATAATAAATAGAAAAGCATTAACAAAAATATAAATTAAAAAATGTGTATAAAAATCTTTTAAATCTGTAACTCTTTTCTTGGCATCATTGTAAAGCTGATCTTCTTTTTTCTTTTCGTCATTTTCCATATAATTTCCCTCCAATTTATAGTATAATAAATATTATACTATAAAATTTGATTTATTTAAAAATTTAGGTGAAAACCTTATTGCTTATAAATATTAAAATAATGGTTCTCTGTAAAATAGTATGACAAAAATAATTTATATTTATAGTTGATAAGGAAAAATAAATAATGTTTAATTGTTTAAATGGTTAAGCGTTTAAATAGTGAAAAGTGGCAAGTGACACAAAACCTGTCCACCCCGTCAACCTTCGGTTGCCACCCCTCAAGAGGGGAATTAAGCACAAATGGGTATTTTAGCGTTTTTCCTGACCAACTGTCTGCTTTCCAACTGACCCACAAAAAAATTCATAGAATCAAAATAATTAACTAAAAAATACGAGGTGATTTATAATGACAGTAGATGTCTTTATCGAAATTCCAAAAGGCAGTAGAAACAAATATGAATATGATAAAAAAACAAAACAACTAAGATTTGATAGAATGCTATTTTCTTCGGTACATTATCCGACAGATTACGGATTCATTCCAGACACCTTATCTTTAGACGGAGACCCAGTAGATGCCTTGGTTTTAGTTGCTGAAAATACATTTCCGGGATGTATAATTGAAGCAGTTCCTGTAGGAATCTTTTTAATGGAAGATGAAAAAGGTTGTGATGAAAAAATTTTATGCGTACCAAAAAAAGATCCTTTATGGAATTATATAAAAGATTTAGATCAAGTTCCATCTCATCTTTTAAAAGAAATAGAACATTTTTTCTCTATATATAAAAATTTAGAACATAAAAAAGTTGAAATTGGCGGCTGGTATGATAAATATGCAGCTATCAAAGCAATTAAAGAAGGCTTTACAAGACATTTAGAAAATAAGGAAAAAGAAACAGAAAAAAAATTATTACAATCTCACAGTATATTTCCAGCAAAAGACATACTAAAAACATCAGATTTTTATGAAAAAATTATGGGGTTCAAAGCAGTAAAATATTTAGAAAGCCAAGAACCACATATTTGTTTATACAGAGATGATACAGAAATAATTCTAACAAAATCAAAAACAGAAAAAATATATCCAAATAGAGAATTATATGGATATGGCTACGACGCTTATTTTATAACCAATCAACAAGAAAATTTATATAATGAGTTTAAAAAATCTGGAGCAAAAATAGTTAAACAATTAAATATAACTGATTATGAAAACTTTGAATTTGTAGTTGAAGATATTGATGGACGTTGGATTGCCTTTGGAATTAAAAAGAAATAAAAGAATCTTTTTTACATTTTCCAAATAAAAAAACATCACATAACAACAAAAATTTTAAAATCATTAAAATATAAATTTCCAAAAGGGTCAACAATTTCATATTCATCACAATAAATTGAAATAGCATTTTCCGATTCAGCCCATATAGCAGCAAACCCATATTCATAGGAATTTCCTTTTTCAAGTTCATATGGAGTTGATAATATATCACCTGATTTCATATCTTTATATCCGTACCCTGTTTTTGATGAATAATCATAAATTGAAACAACATTTTTTCCATCTTTTTCAACAAACAACGTATAAGCTACCCTTGAATACATAAACCCCGATTTAAATACAGGTATCAACTTATACCCATCATTTGTTATAGAATCTTTCAAAAGGGGAATATATTTGTAAGTTACATTATCAGCCCCTATTTTTCCTACTGGCTTGAAAAAAAACCAAGGTTTACTATTTACATCAGTTGTTATATAATCACTTTTTAGTTTTCCATCATATACTCCATGAATTATTTCAAAAGTATTTAAAGGAATCACACTTTTTACATTTGAAAAATTTATTATTTTATTTCCATTAATATTTCCTATTTTATAAAACACTTCTTTACCTGGCAATAATAATGAAGAAGAATCTTTAAAAAAAGGCTGTGTTACTCTTTCGATTTCAACATACCTTTCACCATCAAAAGACCTATAAATTGCAAAACCATCTACATCAAGCTTATTTTCCCATTCAATTTCAACCCATATATTCATATTTTGGGGTCTTTCTTGCACACTATAAAATGATAATTCTTTTTTTCTTGTTACCGCTCTTATATTAGATATAATAGGCTTATCTGAAACATTGAGATGATACATATAATGTACTCTTGAATTATTTTCATCATACACTACAACATGAAGTGGAACTATTCCCTCATATATTCCAGTATTAATATTTCCAGTAGCATAATTTGAATTTTCAAAAAAATCTCTATCCTCATCAAAAAATGCCGCTCCAGGAGATAATTTTCCAAATTTAACATATATAATCTTTGTATTAAATTGAGTGTTATTTATATCTACAAATAATTCATAATTTATTTGAGTATCTGGTAAAACCAAACTGTATTCATTTATATTTTCTTCTAAATTTAAAATTATTTGTGGAAAGCTTTCATCAGGAGTATGTATAATCTGCGAGTTGTGCATTATTCCTTCATAAATGTTGTTTTTATTTTTATACACTATTAAATTTTTTACCTTATTATAACTGTGCCCTTCTTTAGTCATTTTTATATCAACATTTATATAATCATTTTCAAAATCAAAATTAAAACCAGCTTTACCATTTTTTGAAGTTTTTGTTATTTTATTCCCATTATAAAACACTTCAATTTCAACATCTTCAATATATGATCCAGCTCTTGAAGAAAGAGCAATTACTGTTAAATCATAATTTTGATTAATGTTGAATAATATACACGAATTAAACATCAAGATAATTGTTACTAAAATTATTAATATTATTTTTTTCATTAAAATATCCTTTCTTTTAAATTAATTTCAATAACACCCTTCACATTAACCATTTTTATTATTTCTGATGAAATAATTTTATATACCCCTTCTTCGATACATTTGAAATATGCCTTTCCTTCATCATTTGATTTTACCGAATAATACTTTTTTCCATTTAGATGAACTACTTGATGAGGTTCTGTTATAACTATAAGCTCTGTTTTTTCAGGATAACTATACGGTTCATGTTCAAAAATACTTGAATGTATTAATTTTATATTATCCTCTTCAACATATATACTTTTATCTATAATCATTTTCATTATCTGATTATTTGTAGCATCTTTAAAATTTGATTTTAAAATAGCAGCTAACGCTGAAACATAAGGTGTTGCCATTGAAGTTCCGCTCCATCTGGAATAAGACATACTAGAAGAACTTACAGGTATTGTAGAAATAATATTTGAACCAGGAGCACTAACATCTGAGTTGATACCAAAATTTGAAAAAGAAGATAATCTTCCTTGAGGATTTACCGAAGCAACCCCTATAACCCCAGGGTATGATGCAGGATAAATCTTCATATTAGTGTTATTATTTCCAGAAGCGGCAACAACAATCACATTTCTTTCTAAAGCATAATCAATAGCTTCTTTCAATACTTGAGAATATCCTTCACCACCCCAAGAAATATTTAAAATATCAGCACCATTTTCTACAGCATATACTATACCATCGGCAACATATACATCACCCACATAATAATAACCACCAGTAAAAAAAGCTCTAAATGCAAGTATATTCATTACCTTTGCATTATATGCAAGACCTTTTATAATACCATTTGAATTGATTATTCCAGCAACATGAGTTCCGTGATCATCTGAAGTTGTTGAATCACTTTGATAGTTTGAACCGGCTTTTATTATTTTTGAAGGAAACATAGGATCTCCGGGGTCATATCCATCAACAAAAGAATTAAATAAATCAGGATGTGTTCCATCTATTCCAGTATCTATAACTGCTATAATAACATCATTTCCTGAATTATATTTCCATATATTATCTGCATCTATAAGATCAAGAGCATATTGATAATAATCTAAATTTCTTGTTACAGTATCTTTTGAATAAATTAGTTTTCTTTCAAGAAAAGGTTCTATAAACCGTATATTAGTTAAATTTTTTAATTTATTTCTTTCTTCATAAACATTTCCATATATTTTTATACTGCACATATTAAGAACAGGAATATTTTTAAGTATTTCATAATTAATGTTCTCAATGTTTTTCAAAACATTTTCATAATCATAATAACCAATAGTAAAATAACATGAAAAATCTAAATTTTCATATCCATTATCCAATATTTCAGGGTCATATGCCAATTCTTTTTCAAATAATGTACAACTTGTTAGTAGTAATATTATTAGTATAAGAAGTATTAATATTATTTTTTTCATTTCTTCTTTCCTCCAATAAGGAAAATATTATTCGGCTTTAATAGCAATAACTTTGTTTAATCCACCAAATGTAAAGTATAATATATCATCTTTTTCGTTTACTGCGGTTG
>CAYZNB010000106.1:0-10902 GCA_964478535.1 uncultured Thermotogaceae bacterium | reverse complement strand
TTTGACGAAAATTCTCAATTGTTCGCTACTTTATTTCATCCATATTTACCATCAATGCATTATAATAAAACTGTCAAAAGCATTATTTTAAACAATTAACCAATTATACGTTTTTTGTTTTTCCTGACCAACTGTCTGCTGACCAACTGACCAACTTTAAGCTTTTCACTATTTAAACATTTAAACAATTAAACGTTTTTGGTTTTTCCTTTCCAATTATTAATTATTTTTAGTCACACTATTTACATAGAACCAAAAAAATTTTATTATTTTGAAAATATATCGAATTTATTGTATAATAATAATGTTATACAATAATTTTTTTAAGGAGAAAATATATGGAAAAAATTTTTTTAGCTTCTCAAAATATGCACAAAATAAATGAAATTCAATATATAATGGGAGAAAAATATAAAATATATCCTGCATCAGATTTAATTGGAAATATTGAAGTTGAAGAATATGGAAAAACATTTATAGAAAATTCAGTAATTAAAGCAGTAAGTATAGGAGATAAAATTAATAAACCTGTAATAGCAGATGATTCAGGATTATGTATAGAAGCACTTAATGGATTTCCTGGAATAAATTCTGCGAGATTTATGAATGATAAAACTTATGAAGAAAAAATGGTTCATATATTAGAAAAAATGAAAAATGAAAAAAATAGAAAAGCATATTTTGTATGCGTTGCAACATTTTATATATCGGGTGAATTTTGTTTTTCGTATGAAGGGAGAGTTTATGGAAGTATTTCAAAAGAAATTAGAGGTAATAAAGGTTTTGGATACGATCCGTTTTTTATTCCAGATGGGTATGAAAAAACTTTTGCGGAATTAGGAGATGAAATAAAAAATGAATTCAGTCATAGAAAAAGAGCGTTTGAAGGGTTAATAGAAAAATTAAATAAAATATAAAAAAGTAAGTCGAGCGGTTATTGCCTCGACTTATTCGTCATTATCTTCCTCTTCGGTTTCTTCAAAATCATATTCAGCTTCTTCGTCAATATCAAATTCTTCTTCTATTTCATCCCAAGCTTTGGCAACTTTTTCGAATTCAGCATCATCATCAATAGAATCTAAAATTACATCTTCACCTTTTTCTTCTATTACTTTAAAAGCAACAGTTTCTCCAAGAACTATTTCTTCGGAACCATCTTCAAAAAAAGCTTCTTCACAAATCCAGTATTTTTGACCGTCTATTTCAATAGTATCTAAATACATGAAATCATGATCTTGACCATCTTCTCCCGGCATTGTAAAAAAATCTACTTTATCCATAATAATCACCACCTAAATTAAAAAAAGAGGGAAAGACTCCCTCTAAAGTATTTTGAAATTATTTCACTTTTTCTTTTAAATCATTACCCGCTTTAAATTTTGGAACTTTTGTTGCTGGAATATCAATAGCTTCTTTTGTTAAAGGGTTAACACCTTTTCTTGCTTTTCTTTCAACAACGCTAAAAGTGCCGAAGCCAACTAATTTAACTTCTTCGTCTTTTGAAAGAGCGTCTGAAACAACTTGAACGAAAGTATCTAACATTTCCCCCGCTTCTTTTTTTGATTTGCCGCTTGCATCTGCTAATGCCGAAATAAGTTCTTTCTTATTCATTGAAACACCCCCATTTAATTGATGAGATTATAACCTGATAAGATTTTACCATAAAATCGTATAATAATCAAGTATTTATAAAATTTCTTATTTTTTTAGAAAAAAATTTACACTTTAATGTTAGAAAAAAAATTGTAAATTAAAATTTTTGAGATACCATGATATAATAGTTAGGAGTTAAAACTATTTTTAAGGAGTGATAAAATGAAGTATAGAGAGTTTGGTAAAACAGGAAAAAAAGTTTCTGTATTAGGCCTTGGATGTATGAGATTACCGGAAAAAGAAATAAATGGTGAAAAAGTTATCGATGAAAAAGTTGCTATTGATATGATACATTATTCTATAGAAAAAGGAATTAATTATTTTGATACAGCCTATCCATATCATGGAGGACAAAGTGAGCCTTTTTTAGGAAAAGCATTAAAAGGCTTTAGAGAAAAAGTATATATTGCATCTAAAAGTCCTGTTTGGAAAGTAGAAAAAGAAGAAGATTTCGATAAATTTCTTGATGAACAACTCGAAAAACTTCAAACAAATTATATAGACTTTTACCTTCTTCATGCCTTAAACAAAAATACTTGGAATAAATGTAAAGAGTTCAAAGTTTTTGATTTTATTGAAAGAGCAAAAAAAACCGGTAAAATTAAACATATTGGATTTTCTTTTCATGATGGATACGATGTGTTTGAGGAAATAATAAATTCATATGATTGGGAATTTTGTCAGATTCAATTAAATTATATAGACATAAACTATCAAGCAGGAATGAAAGGGATGCAAGTAGCAGCAGAAAAAGATATTCCTGTAGTTATAATGGAACCATTAAGAGGCGGAATGCTTGTTAATAACATACCTGAAAAAGTTCAAGAAATTTTTGATAGTTCAGAAACAAAAAGAAAACCAGTAGAGTGGGCATTAAATTGGCTTTGGAATTATCCGGAAATAAAAATTATATTAAGTGGTATGAGTAATATGGAACAATTGAAAGAAAATATAAAATTGGCTGAAAATGCTTCAGAAAATATGTTTACAGAAAAAGAGAATTTTTTGATGAATGAAGTTAAAAAATTTTATGATCAAAAAATGCTCGTTAAATGTACGAGCTGTGGATACTGTATTCCATGTCCACAAGGTATTCCTATAAACAATGTATTTTTATTTTATAATGAAACATCTCTTTTTGGAAAATATGAAACTGCTAAAAGATTCTATAAAAGTTTAATAGAAAATGGTAAAGACGTATCAAAATGTGTAGAATGTGGTCAATGTGAATCAGCGTGTCCACAAAATATATCGATTATTGAAAAACTTAAAGAAGCAGAAAAAGCTTTAAAATAAAGGAGAAAAAATGAAAAATACAATTTTTGGAACAGAATTTTGTGTCCTTGATACTGAAACCACAGGACTTTCGCCAAAAACTGGAGATAAACTTGTAGAAATAGCAATTTATAAAATAAAGATTAATGAAATGAATTATACAATTGAAGATAAATTCATAACTCTTTTAAATCCTGAAAGAACGATACCTTATTACGTATCTAAAATACACGGTATTTACGATCATATGGTTGAAAAATCTCCAAAATTTCACGAAATATCTGAAAAAATGATAAATTTTTTATCAAATATTCCTTTAGTGATACAAAATGCACCATTTGACTTATCTTTTTTAAATAACGAGCTTAATCTATGCAGAAAAAATGAAATAATTAACCCAATTATAGACACGGTATATATTTCGAGACAATACTATGGAAACGGAGCAAAGCATAACCTTGACGCAATATGTAAAAGACTAAATATAAACAAAAAAGTTTCAAGGCATAGAGCTGAAGGAGATGTTATATTAACAACAGAAGCGTTTTTCAGATTGAGAAAATTGTTGTTTTTAAAATATAATAGTTAGAGATTTTCTCTAACTATTATATTTTTTGATTCTATGTATTTTCAGACATGCTATTTTCTATCGTATTTTTTGACCTTTCTCAATTGTTCGTTCTTTTATTTTACACCATTTTACATAAAACCATTATTAAAAAAGACTTTGAATTAATTCCTCTCTTGAGGGGTGGCAATCGAAAATTGACGGGGTGGAGATGTTTTTAATGTAGCGTAACATTCACTTTTTTTCTTAAAAGATCATTTATTTTTACATCTTCATTTAATTTTATTTTTATAAAATGATTTGGATTTGCAGTCTCAATTTTCTCTAAAGTTTTATAATTAATCATCTCAGGAATTACGTATTCTAAATTATCTTTGTCGCCTCTTAAAATTTCAACGATATCCCCAGTATTCATTTGGTTTCTAACTTCAATTATAGCATAATCTTCTTTAATTTCGATAATTTTTCCTACAAGCTTATGTGTGTGTGTATATGAGGAGGTTGAATAATTTTGAGAATTTTCATCAGCCTTATTGAAATAAAAACCAGAAGTATAATTTCTATGACTAATAGTTCCTAATTCTTCGAGCCACAATGGATTGAAATTAAAATTTTGATAATAAGAGTCTATAGCCTGTCTATATATTTTTGTAGTAACAGCACCATAATAAATTCCTTTCATTCTACCCTCAATTTTTAAACTGCTTACTCCTGAATCAATAATTTTATCAATAAATTCAATAGCACATAAATCTTTTGAATTCATTATATATGTCCCTCTTTCGTCTTGGGAGATAGGAAAATACTCATTAGGTCTTTTTTCTTCAACAAGATGATATTTCCATCTGCAAGGATGAGCACATTCTCCTCTGTTAGCATCTCTCCCAGCCATATAATTGCTTAAAAGGCATCTTCCGGAAATTGAAATACACATAGCCCCATGAACAAAAACTTCAATTTCGACATCAGGAACTTTAGTCTTTATTTCTTTGATTTCATTTAAAGAAAGCTCGCGAGCTAATATAACTCTTTTTGCCCCAAAATCTCTCCACATTTTAACGCTCATCCAATTAGTGTTACTTGCCTGTGTACTAACACTAATTGGAATATTTGAGTTTTCCTTAACCATTTGAAAAACGCCTAAATCAGAAACTATAACACCATCAATATTAATTTTATCTAAAAATTTTATATAATCTGCCATATTTTCCAAATCTTCGTTGTGAGCAATGATATTTAAAGTGATATAAACTTTTTTTTCGATACTATGAGCATAATTAACTGCTTCTATTAACTCATCATCTGTAAAATTATCCGCGAATGCTCTTAAATTATATCTTGAACCACCCATATAAACAGCATCTGCTCCAAAGTGAAAAGCATTTATCATTTTTTCTAAATTACCTGCAGGTGCTAAAAGTTCTACTTTTTTCATTTTAATTCTCCTCATATGATATAATATATTATGTTTTTTCAATTCATTTATTATTTTACCACAATAAAAAAAATGTTTTGAAAATAAATGTAAAGTTTTAAATAATTTAAATAGAAGGAGAGATAATCATGAAAGAAATATATGATAAAATAAAACATATTTATGATAATGGTGGAAAAGCAGTATTGATAACTGTAATTTCAAAAGAAGGCGGAGGCCCTGCAATAGCTGGGACAAAACTTTTAATTACTGAAGAAGAAAAAATTGGGACAGTAGGCGGAGGAACGATAGAATATTTAGCAATAGAAAAAGCAAAAAACATCTTAAAAAGTGAAAATTATAAAAACGAAACTATTTCTTATGATTTAAATGCAAATTCTGAAATAATTACTGAATCAGAAAAAACAGGAATGATATGTGGAGGTTATATATCATTATTTTATGAATATATAACCTCAGGGCAAAAACTGTATATTTTTGGAGCAGGCCATATAGGAAAAGCAGTATATTACTATTTAAAAAATTTAGAATATGACATAACAATTATAGATCAAAGAAAAGAAATGTTTGATGATTTTGAAGGCAACTTCAAAAAAGAGGTATATGATTATTTGCAATATTTAAATGAAAAACTCATAGAAGAAAATTCTATAGTTTTAATTGCGACTCACACACATGATTTAGATTATAAAATATTAAAAAAATTATATGAAAAAAAATTAAAATTAAAATATATAGGAGCTTTAGCTTCAAAAACAAAAGCATTATCTTTTAAAGAAAATCTTAAAAAAGATTTAGGATATGAACCAGATTATTCAAATCTTTATATGCCTGTAGGAATAAAAACTGGAGGAACAAAACCATATGATATAGCAATTTCAATTGTAGCCCAGATACAATTGATAAAATATAATCTATAAAAATTATTTTTTGAAAAATTAAAAAATAGTTTATGATATAATAAATATAATAAAACTTTTGAAATATAAATTTGTTCAAAATTTAATTAATTATTTATTTAGGGTGTGGGGTGGATAAAATGATTGACATGTATTCAAATCTACTGTTTTTTTCGAGTATTATTTTTGCAATTATGAGTTCATATTCATTAATAAAACATAAAAATAGATTTTCCGCTTTATCTTCTTTAGTATGTATAGCGATAACAATTTATATATTAGGATATGCATTAGAATTAAGATCTCAAAGTTTTGAAGAAATTCAATTTTTTTTAAAAGTTCAATATTTTGGATTATCATTTGTACCATTTTTATGGTTTTTAATATGTTATAGACTTCAATTTAACAAAACTCCCTCATTTAGAATTAGTATTCTTACTTTTATAATTCCAATTATAACTCTTTTTTTAAATACCACTAATGAATTTCATCATCTTTATTATAAAAGTTTATCTGTTTTAGAAGTGGGAGAAAAATTAATAACTCAAATTGAAAGAGGTCCATGGTATTATGTTACGATAGGATATTCTTATTTAATGATAATATTCGGGGTATATGTTTTTCTTAGCAAATTGAAGAAATCTGATTTAAAAAAAGAATCAGCAGCTTTTTGGGTTTTATTAGGTCCTTTATTTGTAGCTCTAACTACAACCTTGTATGCTTTGAAATTATCTCCATATGGAATTGACATAGTACCAATAGGTTTTATAATAATGGGAATAACATATTTTACAGCAATATTTAAATATAATTTTTTAGAAGTAAAAGAAGTAATAAGAAATACAGTATTTTCAGAAATTAATGAAGGCATAATAGTAACAGATACAGAAGGAAAAATTCTAGATTTTAATAAAAGTGCATCGAATATTTTTGATTGGTTAGTAACAGATAATATAGGAGAAGAGCTTAATCAATTTGAAGAAGGCAAGGAAATAAGCAAAAATAAATTGGAGAGATATGAATATAAAAAATATAATTTATCAAAAGAAGAATATTATGAGGTAATTTTGAGTGATTTAAAAGAAGGAAATAAAAAAGTAGGTACTGTATATATATTTCAAAACATAACAAGAAGAAAAAACGTGGAATTAGATTTAATAAAAGCAAAAAAAATTGCGGTTTCAGCTAACAAGGCGAAAAGCAATTTTTTAGCAAACATGAGTCATGAAATAAGAACACCGATGAACTCAATAATAGGATTTTCAGACCTGCTTTTAGATACAAATTTAAATGAAAAACAAAAAAGATTTTCAGAAAACATAAAAAGTTCGGCACAAACTTTATTAGAAATTATTAATGACATATTAGATTTTTCAAAAATAGAAGCAGGGAAACTCGAATTAGAATCAATAAAATTCAACCTAGAAGAAAAATTGAATGCGGTAAAAAATTTATTTTTAAGTTTAGCGGAAAAAAAAGGAATAGAAATAATAAAAAAAATTGATACAGAAGTGCCAAAAATTTTGATAGGAGATCCGTTAAGATTTAGTCAAGTATTAATAAATATAATTAGTAACGCTGTTAAATTTACTGATAAAGGATACGTATTAATAGAAGTAAAAACAATAGAGAAAAAAGAATTAAAATGTAAATTAAAAATATCGATAAAAGATACAGGAATTGGAATAAGTAAAGAACAAAAAGAAAAACTATTCAAAGCATTTACACAAGTAGATGGATCTATAACAAGGAAATATGGAGGAACAGGATTAGGGCTAGTAATAAGCAAAAATTTGATAACCAAGATGAATGGAGATATAAAAATTGAAAGTGAGTTGGGTAAAGGAACGAACTTTTATATAACAGCAGAATTTGGATATTCTACTGAAGAAGATTTTAAAATAATTAAAAATGAAACAACAGAAAACGAAAAATTTGAGAAAAAATTAAATATTTTATTAGCAGAAGACCAAAAAATAAACCAAGAACTGATAAATGAAATATTGTTAAAATATAATTTCAAAATAGATATAGCGAATAATGGAAAAGAAGCAGTAGAAAAAGCAAACGAAAATATATACGAGTTAATATTAATGGATTTACAAATGCCTGAAATGGATGGATATGAAGCGACTGCAATAATTAGAAACAAATATTCGATTGAAGAATTACCAATAATAGCAATTACCGCACATGCATTTGAAAATATAAAAAAAGAGTGTATTGAAAAAGGAATGAACGATTATATAAGCAAACCAATAGCTGCACAAGAGCTAATAAGAAAAATCAAAAAAAATATAATTAAAGAAATAAAGATATTAGGAATAAAAGAAAACGATGAAATCAAAAGTGAAATAAAACTAAAAGAAATAAACTTTGAAGAAGCAATAAAAATAGTAAACGGAAACAAAGAATTATTGAAATCATTGATAAAAGAATTTATAGATACACATAAAGAATTTATAAAAACAAATCAAAAAAACATAGAAGAGAAAAAATATGAAGAGTTAAAAAAAGAAATTCATGCATTAAAAGGAATAAGTGGAAATTTAAGGATGGAAAATATATTTCATATCTCGCAAAAAATAGAGTTAGCGATTACCGAAAATAATAAAATAGAAATAAATAAATATTTTGAAGAGCTTGAAAAAAGTTTCAATAGATTATATAAAGAAATAGAAGCGTTATTAAAATTTTAGTTTCAAGTTTTTGATTTCTAATGTATTGTAACAGCCGCGCTGCACTATGCACGGCGTTACAGCACACACGACAACGAAGAAATTTAATAGATAGTATTAGGAAAAACATAAATCTGTTTTTTAATATTTGATTTTTTATGATTTTCTTATTTATCGTCTAATATTTAGGATTCTGATCGGCGTAGCATGGTCCACATGGGTTGATTAATAACCGGTAAGCTCATTTCTTCAAGGGTCTTAAAACCAAACCGCTCGTATAAACGAACATTGCTTTCTGTTTCTGTTTCTAAATAAATTGGAAGTTTGGCTTCATCTGCCATGGCTAGGAGTTCTTTAAGTAATTTCCCCCCATGTCCTTTTCCTTGATTTTCCGAAGCTACGCCAATAATTTGCAAATAGACAAAAGACCTGTTTTTCATGTGTTTTTTTCTTTCCCCATCCATAGGACTGAGTGCACTGGCTACCTTCATAAAAGATTTAAAGCCAATTGAAAGAACTGGAAAAATACTACCGCTTCTAATCATGCGCCATAAACTCATATAGGAATATTCGTCTTGAGCGATTGCCATAATCCCTTCAAATTTTTCTGAAGATGCATAGACATCACCGTATTTATAACAATATCTAATCATAAACTTAGCGACCAAGGAATATTTATGTGAATTTTTCACAGCATCCCCAAATAATATTTTAAACAACGGATCTTCCTTAAAGGCATCTGCTAAAACTGCGGTCGCTTGCCGGATTTCACTCTTATTAACTTTATGAAGATTTTTAATTTCACCCATGCGAACAGTGCTTGTTCTACCATTTGTTAACTTACTCGTTATGCTTTCAATAATTATGAATAAAGCAATTGTTATGCCCGTACTTACAGCAATACTAGCCCATGATGACGCCACACCAAACAAAGGTGTGACGAACCTTCCAACCAAGAGGCCTATGGCTACAGGAACTATAATTTTTAATATAAGAGATTTATTTTTCATTTAACACTACCTTCCTTTTCCATCACTATCTTGTGTAGAATAGATATCTATACACTTTGGTTTAGAATCGATTGGCTTCACAGATATTTCATTTTCCTATTTAGAATTATATCTTTTCTTTATAATATGGTTAATAATTACTACTAGAAGCCCAGAAATACCAACACCTATCCCAAGACCAAACAATATTTTATCAATAATCATCCAGGTAGGCGTTGGCATTATAAAGAACGGAACTAATTGTCCTATTGCAAGCCCAAATATTATTCCAAATAAACTTCCTAATGTTTTTTTCTCTTTGATATTCATAAAATTTCTCCTCCTTTTCTTTTAATGTTCCAAGTAAAAATCACTTTATAGCATCTTGGAAATCTCATTTATTTTCTACAATTGTCATTATTGTTTACAATTTCAAATATGTCTTCTACGCTACAGCCAAAGACTTTAGCAATATCCATGGCTAGTTTCAAAGATGGATTATATCTTCCGTTTTCCAAATTACCAATAGTCTCTCTCCTTGCACCAACAGTCTTTGCTAGGTCATCTTGTGTCATATCAAATTTCGCCCTATATGCCTTAATGTTCGTTTTAAATATTCTCATCTTTGGCACCATTGCTTTCCTTGATTTCATAAATAGCATGAATAAATGCAAAGGTCAGATTTCCGATTATAAAACCTAAAAATAGGCCCCAGTGGGCAAACTCCATATTTCTTGTTATTGTAACTAATATGATTGTAATCATCATTGTAAACAATAATATAAAAAAAGATATGGCAGAAGCTTTTAATAAATGCTCTTTGAACATTTCATCTGGAATAACATTAAAATAATAAGCATATCCAAAGTATCCAAAGAACAAAAACAACAAATTATGATCTGTAACAAATCCTAAGAAACCTAATAATCCCAATAAACTAAGATATCCAAATTTATTTTTCATGTTAACACCCCTATGTGGTATATTTTTATCTTAATGTTAGAAATATACCACACGATTATTGTATTGTCAAACGTAATAGTGCGTTTAGAACCCTAAAAATTAGACAATAAATAAGAAAATCATAAAAAATTGCAAATATGAAAAAACAAATCAAAAATTAAATCAAAATATAAAAATCTAACTTATTATGAAATTTATATAGAGTAGAATCATTCAAAAACCATGAGATCTAATATTATGGTAAAAATCTATACAGACAACATATTTTTAATAAACATCTTTAGCGTCAGTAAAAGAATTAATAGAATTACCTAACCAAGAATATATAATTAGGAATAGGAGTCATGAAGGAAAGAGAAGAGAGAAGGAAGAGGAAGCAATTCACACAGAGGGAAAGAATAGTTAACAGAAAAGCAATTGACAAAGGGGAGAGAAAGTGGTA
>CAYZNB010000105.1:0-10905 GCA_964478535.1 uncultured Thermotogaceae bacterium | reverse complement strand
ACCGAGCGAAATTTGTTTTTTAGAAAATTTGATCTTGTTCGCGTTTATTTTATTCGTTATTTACCACTTCATTTTTGGGAACTACTGCTTAACTATCGTTCAACTATCGTTTAACCATTGTTTTTGCCTGTGCTGTAACGCCGTGCACAGTTCAGCGTGGCTGTTACACTACATTAAAAGCAAAAAGCGGTTAATATTAAAATGCTTTTCCTTTCCAACTTTCCAACTTTGCAACTTTGCAACTTTCTGCTTTCCATCAATAATTTTTAAGCATTTTTTTTACTATCTCCATCAATTCTTCTATTAAAAACGGTTTTTTCAAATAATAATCAATATCTAAAGAATAGGCTCTTTTAATAGTATCAGGACTCTTACTAAAATCTATTAATATAAACCCTATACTTTTAAATGCAGAAAATTCATTCATCATTTTTTTAAGCTCAAAAGCATCTATTTTATTTATCATTATTGAAGAAATAACAAGAACTATTTTTTCTGATTTAATTATTTTATAAGCTTCTTCTCCATCATCAGTAACTACAACTTCAAAATTTAATTTTTCTAGCTCTTTTCTTATTATTTTAGAAGAATAGCTGTCAAAATCACAAATTAATATTTTACCTCTTGATTTTATAAGCTTTCTCAACATTGCATCTTCAAATACTACATTACTTCCTAAACTCTTTACTATTTTTAATCTCATATTCGCTCTATTCATTATTTCATCAAGAAGTTCTTCAAAATTTACTTGTTCATATACAAACAATTCAATAAACCTAAAAATTGCTATTGAAACTGTAATTTTTTCAATAAAAACTTTCGATCCACTTATCATATTTCTAATTTTTTCAGCTATTTCGAGAGCATCATCATCTTCATTTTCAATATAATATACAAACATAGCCCCTTTCATTTTATATATATTGTGTTTTTTACCCTTGATTTCTCTTAAAATATATGAAACATTTTTTATAGTTTCATCTCCTACATCATTACCATATTCCATATTTATAATTGCTAAATTATCTATATCAATAAAAATTATGGAATAATTTTTTCTTTTTTCCATTATTTCTTTCAAATCTATTCTCAACTTATTCATAAAATATCTTCCATTGAATAAATTTGTTAACTCATTTATTATTAAACCTCTTTTTGTTTCTTCTAAAGATTTTTCAAGAATATTATTTTTTTCTTTTAACACATTTATTTCTTTTTTTAACTTATTTACTTCCAAACTATCATTTTTTTGATTATATATATAAAAAATTCTTGAATTATCAAAACTATTTTCTTTAATAAAATTGTTAACTAAAGGAACTAATTTATCTAAAGCATCTTCTCCATATTCCATATATATTTCTTCAAGAATCAAATTCAACACTGATTCATCATAATAATCAAAATTTTTTATTTTTTCAGTAAGATCTTCTAAAAAAATTGATTCTTTATCAAAAAAACGCTTTACTTTTTTTAAAAAAAAATCATAATGTTCAAAAGTTATTTTTTTCTTATACAATTCTTCATATTTTTTACCTGTTTTTATATTTTTTAATATGTCCATATAACCAGTTAAATTCTTATCTATTATAGAACCTCTCAATGGTGCTATCATATCAATAGAATACTTTTTTAAATTGTAAATTACAGATTTTATAACTTCAGAATCCGAAAAAAAGTTTTCATGAAAATCTATAAAACCGTCTATATGAGTTTCATCTGCGTAAAGAAGAAACTCCTCATTATAAGAACTGAATAAGTTTGAACTAAATAAAATTTTTTCTTGTTCATCATAACAAAAAAAAGAATCTATTTTATCTACATAAGGTGCCGGAATAAAATTCAACAACCTTCCAGATGAAAGCTTTAACTTATACTTTAAATTTTCAAGATAGATACAATCAAAATTGTTTAAATAAGTCTTTAAAGAATGAGCAAAATTTTCAGAAGTTATTATTTTGGCATTTTTAAATGTGTTTAAAAAAAAGTAAAGTCCCGAACAAATTTCGGGTTCTATACTCGTTATAACTATATATTTAAGTTTTTCTGGATTGATAATATCCAAAATATTTTTTATTACAGTAGTAGAATCTTCTCTTGAAGACGTATCAAATAGAACTGCTTCTTCATCCACAAGAAGATAGCTATTAACTTGCATATGATATTTTTGAATGGAATTACCTATCCAATATATTGAAGTCTTTATTTCTTTTAATTCATTTTTATCAATCAATTTTATACCTCGTTTTTAATACCCCTCCGGATTATTTTTCTGCCAATTCCAAGAATCTCTACACATATCTTCAAGATTTTTTTGAGCTTTCCAATTCAATTCTTTGAAAGCTTTTTCTGGATTGGCATAACACTTGTCAATATCTCCGGAACGTCTTTCAACAACTTTATAAGGAATTTTTATATTGTTTGCTTTTTCAAAGCTTTTTATCACATCAAGAACACTGTATCCTATTCCTGTACCTAAATTATAAGCATTACAACCCTTTACAGCATTAATTTTTTCAAGTGCTTTCAAATGTCCTTGAGCTAAATCTACAACATGAATATAATCTCTAACACCTGTACCATCATGAGTATCATAATCATTCCCAAATACACTTAATTCTTTTCTTTTTCCAACAGCCACTTGAGTTATAAACGGCATCAAATTGTTAGGAATTCCATTAGGATCTTCACCCATTCTACCACTTTCATGTGATCCTATCGGATTAAAATATCTTAATAAAGCAATACTCCATTCATTATCTGAAATATATACATCATTAAGTATTTCTTCTATAATAAGTTTAGTTCTAGCATAAGGATTTGTTGTGCTTTTAGAAAAATCCTCTGAAATAGGTACTCTTTCAGGATTCCCATATACTGTAGCAGAAGAACTAAAAACAATTTTTCTCACATTATATTTTTTCATCACTTCCAATAAATTTAAAGTGCCAGTTATATTATTATGATAATATTTTATAGGAATTTTTACTGATTCCCCTACAGCTTTTAACCCCGCAAAATGTATTACTGCATCTATTTTATTTTCAATAAATATTTTTTCTAAATTTTCTTTATCTAAAAGATCTGTTTTATAGAATTTTAAATCCTTACCAGTTAATTCTTTTATTCGATTTAAAACTTCGACTTTACTGTTATACAAATTATCTACAATAATTACTTTGTCAACTTTTTTTACTAACTCAACACAAGTATGACTGCCAATATAGCCAGCCCCTCCAGTAACTAATATATTCAATTTTTTCACTTCCTTTACGATCTATTTTTTAAACTATGGATAGAAAAAATTTTTCTATCCATAGTAATTATATCATAAATTTTGAATTTATCTGAAATATCTTCTAAATTCAAAAAATAAATACCAATTCCAATTATCACTCTTTTTATTAAACTCTCTAAAATAACCTTCACCAAATTTTCTATAAATCGAATTATAAATTCTTAAACCTGTTTTTATATCAGCTTTTGTTACATATGCTTCTATTTCATAATTACTAACAATATTATCAAATAAAAATTCAAATTCATTTTTTGATTCATAATCAAAAAACGCATACAAATCTAATCTGAAAATATCTTTTCTCAATTTTATTTCTGGATTTATAGTTATGTTAAATAAATCTTTTTCTAAAAATGTTTTTAAATCAATAGAATAATTGTTATTCCCTGTTGTTCTATATTTTGAATTCAAATTCAAATAAGTAGCATATTTTAATTCTTCATCAAATTTTAAATGTAATTCATTCATAATCATAATAGTTATAGGATTTTTTGTATATACCCAATCTAAACCACCATTTATACTTTTAGCTTCTTTTGAACTAATACCTTTAAAATCATATCTTTTCTTCATATAATGATCATAACCCAAAGTTACAACTCCAAAATTTATATCTCTTAAATAAAGATTAAAATGTGGAGTGAGGATATTTCCGGGCTTAAGAATATTAGCTCTTCTAAAATAAATATCATTTACATAATATAACCTTGGTTCTATTTCGTATTCCGAATTAGGCAATTGATATATTGCTTTATCTACACCGTTTGAATAAGTAATTGTGATTTCTTCTGAATCCGAATCATAAATTATAGTTTCTTTTAAATAATCTGCATTAAGGTCCACATTATCATAATTCACTACAGGAATTAAGCCATAACTAATCTCAGATAATATTCTAAGACCTCTTAAAAATTCCTGTTTTATATTTATTTTTGCTTCAAAGTTCAAAAAAGTTTCTTGCACAGAAACTTTTCCAGAAGGTATGTTATCAACCCTAGTATAATAAAAATTATTTATTTCACTTATAGATCCTGTTAATTCATTACTAACAGAATACCCTGATTTAAAAATGTCATATTTGTTTTGATTTGCTGTATTCGAAAATTTACCCGAATAATCTTTTGCTTTATTTTCATATGAAAATTTTATTTCATAATCAGCTTTTGAAGATTTATTCAAATAGCCTACACCAAATTCGTCATTATTAATAATATTTTCAAATTTGAATTCTGTATTTATATTTTTTCTTAAATCAACATCTAAAAGCCATTGTTTACCTAAATCTTTATAATATATATATAAATAATCTATTAAAAATTCAGGATAAAATTTAAAAGTATCTTTTGAAAGATTTAATTTAAATTTTTCAAATTTTATTTCTAAATTAGCATAGTTTATATAATAATCATATTTGCTATCACTATCTAATACATATTTAAAATCAACATTTAAAGTAAAAGTAGGATCTCCTGAATAATCAATACTTTTTTTCTGAGTTGAATAATTCAAAGTGAAGTTAGTATTTGTATCTATCCCATCAGGCGATAAATACATATGAAATCTTGAAAAATATTCTGTTGGTTTTTCATAAGAAGTAGAGAAAAAAACAATCGAAAAAACTGAAATAATTATAACTAAATAAATTTTTTTCATTTTCATATAAAATTCACCCCTATTATAAAAAAACCCCCGAATTATAAATCCGGAGGTTTTTTTTATTAAAATTTCAATTAAAATGCAAATCTTGCGAATGCTGATAAGTACCAGTGAATATCAGCTAAATCACCAAAGTTATTTTCATTACCAACATGAGCACCTAAAGTAACTATTGAATTTGGTTTATAGGCTGCATCTACAGTATATGCTAAATCAGCTATACCAGAAATAGTTGTATAAAGTCCATCAGAATTTTTCAACCAGTTGAATAATCTTGCAGTAACTGTTGTTTTATCCATCGGTCTTACAACAAATTTTGCTTCATAAGCAAAATATTTAACTGTTAAATCATTTAAGTTATCGAATAATACGAAATGTCCGTAAGGACCCCATACATCTGCAATTTCAACTAAGTAAGAGAAATCAAACATTTCTTGATTCATTGCACCATTAACTTTTACATTTAATCCCAAAGGTGCTGCAACGTCTGTTGCATTAAATTTTCTAACGTCAGCCATTATATTTGCTGTAGGTGAAGCTGAATTAACATATTTCGCACCATAATAGAAGCTTAATGGAGATACTCCATCAGCTGAATCAAAAGCAAAAGTAATTTTATCATAAACAGAAATTGTACCTGCATTATTTAAATCAATTGTTGCATCTAATCCACCATTAATATATGCAGTATCAGAAATTGAACTATGTCCGTGTCTTGTGAATGGTAAATCATTTAATCCATCTCTAACTCTTGCTTCTGCGTGAAGTTTTCCAGAAATCATTTCAGAAAGTTCCATTGTTTTAGCATAAACTGCTGCTGCATGAAATGCAGTTTTAGTATCGTGCATACCTAACATAAGAGTAGCATTTAAGCCTGCAAGTGCATCATTACCAGACATAATTGCTTCTGCTGCAAAACCAACATGTTCTCCATCTGTATTTGCCGCATCTAAAGTAATATTTCCTCTTGAAACTTTGTCAGCATCAGTTCCTGCTGCCCATAATGCTCCTGAAACGTTTCCTGATAAAATTCCTAAATCAAGAGGGTATTTAGCCGCAAAAACGTCCGCTGCTAAGAAACCGCTTGCTTTTACGTTTGAATGCATTGTTAAAGCTGCATCGTTTAAAGTAATGTAAAGAATTTCAAGACCAGGTAATGATTTTACAGTTGTTTCCAAGTATTTTGTACCGATTCTTGGAGAAGCTAAGTTACCCCAAGCATCAAACCAGTTTGATAAGTAGTTACTTGAGAAATTTTTACCGTAACCATAGTTATAAAAACCTACATTAACTAAATTATCATCATAAATCGCTGAATTAAAACTCAAACTTGTCCAAGTGTTTCCTGTTCCATGTGATCCACTAAAATTAACGTTTAAACTTGCTTCGCCATCTTCTGCTGCTGCTACAACTGTTACTTTGTAACCATGAAAAGATTTGTACTGTCCAGCATTGTTCAAATATAAATCTAATCCGTTTTCATCAAAAAATAACCCAAATGTTGCAGAACCTCTTATAGCTACTGAAATGTTAGGTCCTGTTGTTGTTATTGCCGCAAATGTCGATAAAGCCATAGCTAATACCGCTAAAAATACTAAAAGTTTTTTCATGAAAAACCAAACCCCCTTCTAAAAATGTTTGTTTTTTGGATTTTTATTACAAAAAATCTTGATTTATTATACCACAATGTTCACTTTGTTGTCAATTCCTTAAAAAAAATCGTCTTTTGTTAACTTAAAAATACATTGATTATTATTTAATGAATGCTGCGTAAATTCCCAAACCCACTCCAACTAATGCTAATAAGTAAACAGGAAGTAAGTTCTGTGGTGCTGGCATATTTCCTTCAATTTCTTCAAGTTTTAATTCTATTGTAGGAATTTTTGTTTCAATTTCATCTGTTTTTGCAGTTACTGCATATAATTCATCAGAAATATCGAATAAATCTTCGAAAATAGCATCGATGTTGTTTCTGATAATTATTAATTCTCTTGAATTATTTCCCAATGTTGTTTTCATTGCAGTTACTTCTTCTTTTGTTGCATAATCTCCATTTGTTGCTACATTTTTATTATAATCAGCAACAAAATCATCAAAATCTTCTAATAAAATTAAGAAATCGTCTAATAACATTTCTACGTTACTTCTTGCAAAATAAGCTGCTCTTGCTGCTTCTTCTAAAATTGCTATTTTACCTTCTGCAGTTTGAACTCTGTCTTTTAAATCTACAACAGCTGTTTCGTTTCCAACTGCTCTTCTTGCTATTCTTGCTATCGCTTGATTTCTTTGAACATTTTCAGTCATTATTCTTGAAATTGCTCTATTTGTATCTTGGAAATCAAGTAAAAAATCATCAAATTCAGCTTGACTAACACCTTTTGATTGTAAAGCATTAACTTTATCATTTAAATCCATTATCCATTCGCCGTGAACTGTTAATTCAACTTGCATAAAGTTAACTTTTTCTTGTAATTCAACAGTTTCTGAATTAGATTTTGTTAAAGCTGCCTGTAAATCTTTAATCTGCATTTCAAGACCATCAATTTCTGCAAATGTATCGTATTTTAACATAAGAAGGTGTCTTGTAATTCTTGCTTTGAAATCGTTGTAGTCTTTTAAATCTGTTTCTAACGCTTTAACTCTGTTAGAAATTTTGTCTAATTCTGGTGTTTTCGCAATCATTGGAGAGTTTTCTAAATACATAACCAATCTTGTCATCCAAACTGCTGCATCTGCTCTTGTCAAAGCATCAAAACCTTTAAAGTTAGGTTCTTCAACCTGAATTATACCTTTAGAGGTTAGATTCGATATGTAATCATACGCCCAGTGGTCTTCTCTTACATCTCTAAACCCTGTGGAGAAAACAGATAATACCATGATTAACGTTACTGCTACTGCCAAAACTTTTTTCATATTTCCTTACCCCCTTTTATAAAGTGTTTTTAATTTTTATGGGTTGTTAATTTTTTTCATGCTAATTATACTATAAATTTCTTTTTTTTAAAAGCTTTAATTTTTAAGATATCTTTATTTTATAAAAGTTTTTCTTTCCAATTCTTAATATTTCACCTCCCTTTAAATTTATATTACTTTTAAAGTCGGTTATTTTTTCATCATTTATCTTGACACCACCCTGTTGAATCTGCCTTTTAATTTCTCCATTACTTGTGAATAATTTTGTTTCTTTAACCAAATCTACAATAGAAATTTCAGATTTAGTTTCCAAAAAGGGCATTTCATCAGGAATATCTTTTTCTCTAAAAACTTTTATAAAATGTGCTTCAGCTTTTTCTGCAGCTTCATTTCCACAAAAATATGTTGTGATTTCTTTGGCTAAAATCATTTTCACATCTCTGGGATTTATTGAATCAGTCTTTAATTGCTCTTCATACTCCTTTATTTGATCATCAGAAATATCTGTCAAATATTTCATATATTTAATTATTAAAGTATCTGGTATCGACATTAATTTGCCGTACATATTTTCAGGAGCGTCCTCAAAAGCAATGTAATTATCATAACTTTTACTCATTTTTAAATTTCCATCTGTACCTTCAATCAAAGGCATTGTTAAAACTATTTGTGGCTCTTTTCCATATTCTTCAAGATATTTTCTTCCGACTAAAAGATTAAAAAGTTGATCCGTGCCACCTATTTCAACGTCAGCCTCTATTACAACTGAGTCATATCCTTGAGCTATAGGATACATAAATTCAGATATACTGATGGGTTGATTTGAATTATATCTGTTTCTAAAGTCATCTCTTTCAAGCATTCTTGCTACTGTATATTTCGAAGTAAGTTTAAGCATATCTTCAAAAGTCATTTTATCAAACCATTCTCCGTTATATCTTATTTCAGTTTTTTCTTTATCGACAACTTTAAAAATTTGATCAGTATATGACTTCGCATTAATCATTACTTCTTCTTTTGTCAACATAGGTCTGGTTTTAGTTTTTCCTGAAGGATCTCCAATTCTAGCAGTAAAATCTCCAATGATGAGAATTACTTTATGACCCATATCCTGAAATTCTCTTAATTTTCTCAAAACTACTGCATGACCTAAATGCAGATCCGGCCTTGAAGGATCTACTCCGAGTTTTATTTTTAAAGGAACATTTTTTTTCAGTTTTTGAAACATTTCTTCTTCATTAACAAAATCAACTGAATTTCTTTTGATTTGCTCAATCTGCTGTTGTAAATTTTGCAAAGTCTGTTCCCCCTTGAAAATTTATTATAACAATACCATTGTAGTTACAAAACAAGATACCATAAAAAGTGCTGTAAAAACCATTTCAAATTTTGTAGCTGAATCAAAGCCTTTTTCTCTTCCAAAATGAGCACTTGAAGCACCGCCGCCAAAAGCTCCACCTAATTCTGCATTTTTTTGCATTCTTTTAAGCGCAAAGAATATAACCCCTACAGATAAAAGAATGTGCACAATTATCATAATAATTCCCAATACATTCATTTTATATTCCTCCTTATATATTTTACCATACTTAAAGATTATACAATAATAAAAATAAAAATTCAAGTTTTAATTTGCTTTTTTCAAATTTTATCAAAAATATTATTTTTCTCAAAAACTGTTAATCGAATATAATTAAGCTTTATCATTTGAATTATACATTTATAAGCAAATATTACTCTTTAATTTAAAATTGAGATTGTTTTTCGGGTTTGGATATTTTTTGCATTATTGATTAAAATTGAATGAAACCGCTTACAAAAATATTAATTGGAGGTGCTTAAATGAAAAATAAAAACCCTACTATAAAAGATGTTGCAATTTTATGTAATGTTGGTATATCTACTGTTTCAAGAGTTTTAAATAACTCTGATAAAGTTAGCAAAGATACAAGAAAAAAAATACTTACAGTTATTGAAGAAATAGGATATTCACCAAATTTGCATGCAAGAACCTTATCTTCAAAAAAAAGTTTTTCTTTATCTTTGGTTGTTCCAGATATGGGAAACCAATTTTATGGAATGTTGTATTCTACTATGGAAAATATCATGGCCGAAAACAATCACAGAATTATAGTTTTTCCATTAACAGATAAAATTTCACTTCAAAAAATTAAACAAAAAACAGATCTTATTTATCAGACTGATAGTGTTTTTATAGCCTCTTTATCTGTAAATAATATTTTCAAAAAATCTTCAATCCCAAACAAAAAAATTATTTTAATAGATTCTTTTGATGAAAGGTTTGACTCAGTTCATGTAGATAATTTTAAAATTGGCGAGATAGCTGCTCATTATTTAATCGAACAATCTAATAAAAACTCTAATTTTTTACTTGTAACTTTCAAAGAATTAGAAAACGAATTTACTTCTCATGTTTTTTCAAAAAGAGATGCTGGATTTGTAAGTACTTTGAAAAAGCATAAAATAAAATTTGAGACTATTTATTCAGATTTATTTTGGTCAGGGGGATATGAAGCTATAAAAAAATATTTTGATAAATTTCCAAAGAAAAAATTAAATATATTCACAACTTGTGACATGCTAGGTTTTGGAATCAAAAGTTATTTAGATGAAATAAAATTTACTCCTTTTAATGATTATAATTTAATATCAGTCGATGATCTTCCTTTAAGCAAGGTAATAGGATTAACCACTATTAGGCAACCTTTATCAGAAATAGCTGAAGCTTCATGTGATTTATACTTCTCTTACCTTAAAGGAAGAAAAAAAATAGAATCAATTTTATTAAATTCTTCTATTATAAAAAGAAATACTTGAACTATGGCAACATATATGTAAAAGTTGAACTGACATCAACTTACTTTTGTTTTTATGATTCTATGAATTTTTTTGTAGGCCAGTTGGAAAGGAAAAAGTTGGTAAGTTGGAAAGCGTTAAGACCAAATGCTTATAATAATGAAGTGGTAAATATTGGATAAAATAAATCGCTCACAAGATCAAATTTTCTAAAAAACAAA
>CAYZNB010000104.1:0-10931 GCA_964478535.1 uncultured Thermotogaceae bacterium | reverse complement strand
CAGGTCAAGAAATAGTTTTGGTGTTTTTTTGCCTCATAACTCAAAAAGTCGGGAGTTCATTGTGTGTTCCAGTTTCAGTTATAGTGCCATTTTCTAAAAGAATAATTTTATCACAAAATAATGTTGAAACTAATCTATGAGAAATAAAAAAAGAAATTTTTGAATGTGAAAACTCATTATATTTTTTATATAGCTTAGATTCTGCAATTGGATCAAAAGATGATGTAGGCTCATCTAATATTAATATATCACTTTGTTTGTATAATGCTCTTGCAAGCATTAATTTTTGTGTTTGACCACCTGATAATAAAATCCCTTTTTCTTTTAAATAATGAGTCAATTCGGTATTTTCTTTTTCCGGAAGTTGTTCTATTACTTCTTTTAATTCTGCTTTTTCTATAACATTTTTTATTTTTTTGAAATCAATATCCTCTTTTTTACATAAAGCGATATTTTCTGCAACACTCATAGCATATACAGAGTTTTTTTGAAAAATCACTGATAATAATTTATAATATTCGTCAATATCTATACTATTTATATCAACGTTATTTAATAAAATTCTCCCTTTATTTGGAGTATAAAAACCACAGATTAATTTTACAAGAGTAGTTTTTCCCACACCATTTCTACCAACTATTCCTATTTTTTCTCCTGATTTTATAGTAAAATTTATATCTTTAAGAATATATTTTTTATTCTCTTTTTCTTCAGGGTCATATGAAAATGATACATTTTCAAAAGTTAAAGAATATGGAGGATATGGTAGTTTAGAATTGTTTCCATACTCATTATATTTTGGTGAAATAAAAAAATTTATAAATTTTTTCACATATATATTGTTGCTTTTTATTTTTGAATAATTTTCATATGCACTTTCTATTTGAGATCCTAAATTTAATAAAATTCCTAAATACAATACAAAACTACCCGCAGTTATATTTAGATGTGGAATATTAATAAATGCATAAATAATAATTACATCTTTTATTATCATAATAATTCTAAAAATTGCATCTGTATTGAGTTTTTTTGAAATTATATTTTTGAAAAATTTAATGGTATGGATATTGATTTTATCAAATTTATCTCCAATAATTTCATGAAGTGCATATATCCTTGATTCTTTTCCAAAACTTTCATCTAAACAATTCCTTTTTAATCTTCCTTCGTCATCCCAATAAGGTATTATTTCTTCAAAAGAATTATTTTCATGCTTTATTCGTTTATTTTCTAAAGGTATTTTTAAAAGCGGTGTAACAAACATCAACACAACAATCCATAAAGGAAGTTTAATTGCAAATATTAAATAAACAATCAAAGACAAAATAACAGCAATTAAATTAAATGTTGATTTTAAAAAAGCTTCTAATCCCATATCATTTCCATAAGAAACGGCTCTTTGTGCAGATTCAATATTTTCCTGTCCTTTTTTACTATCACTTAAAAATATAGGGAGTAACAAACATCTCGCATTTAAATTACCAACTTCTTTTAACCTATATTGCATAAATGACCTGTAAACCTTAAATGATAATAAGGATTGTGAAATCATAATCACAACCATTAATAATATAGGAATTATTAAATTTTGAATATCTTTTGAATTGTATAATTTTTCTATAAGAATACTTGGTATCAATATTTTTACACCTTCTGAAATTGCAAAAATAACTAACCAAATTATAATTAACACCATTGAAAACGATGACATTTCGCGAATATACCTTTTGATTATTATAATAATATTTTTTAATATTTTCATTAATTTACCTCATTTATAGGTTAAAAAAGTATTTACAAAATTATCAATCAATAAAATTAATTTGTTTTCTTGAATTACTTTTATAATTTCTTCTAAGCACATTTCAAAAGTCAATCTTTCACTACAATTTTCTGTGATAATAAATTTATCTTCCTCTTGAATAAGACTAACAATACAAATTTTACACATGTTTCTTGCCCAACATAATCTACAAAATTCATTATTATCTTTATTATTCTTTTTCTCTATAATTTGATTAATTACTTCATTTTCGTTAAGAATATACTTGGTTTCGCCCCAATTTCTAAAACAATTGTATTTATCGCCATTATAATCATAAGTTAATGATAAATCAGAAAACAAATCATCGCAAAATGAATCTGATTTTGCTTTATATATTAGAGAAAGAAATACACTGTATAAATAAGGATTGATATTACTAATATAATCATTTAATAATATTTTGTTTAAAGAATTTAGGATATCTTTTAACATTTCATCTTTTGAAAGTTTTTTTGTTGTTCTTAAATTTTTATTGGAAGTAATGACTTTACTTATTGAATAATCATTTTTTTCATGGATTTGAGTATAAGTAGCTGAAATTCCAATGTTTTTATATCTATTTTTTTTTGATAAACTGATAGCTTTCATAGCACTTTCGTATGATCCTAAACCTCTTAATTGATCGTTAATATTTTGAGGTCCATCTAAGCTTATAGTTAAATTAACATTATAGCAATTTAAAATATTTAATTTTTTTTCGTATTAATCTAAAATTAATATCTTCAATATCTCTTTCAATAATAAATTCATTTGATATTTTTTCTTTATAATAACTTAAAATTCCTTCAAGATTATCTTTGTTCAATTCTATAGAAAAATATTCCTTTACATCTTTAAATTTTTTATAAAGATTCAATACTTCTTTTTCTAATTCATTTTTTTGATAATTCTTTTAAATGTTTTTTTACGTCAATATGTTTTATTTCTCGCATTTTTCCTCCCATCAAGACTTTAATCATTTTATATTTATAAAAGTTATTTTAGATAAAGATTATTTAAAGATTTATTTTTAGCAAAAGATAATTTTTCATATAGTTTAATTGCTACATTACCTTCATGAACAAAAAGTCTTACAGACTGATAATTTCTATTAAGTTTGTTAATAGAATTTTTTAATAAAATACTTCCTATACCTTTTCCTTGATATTTAGGCTCTACTGCTAATTCCATTATTAATGGATTATTCTCATATTCCATATACATAATAACTCCAATTATTTCTTTTGTATCTTTTAGCTTGATTACTTTTGAGCTTTCATAAAGTGTTGGCTTATCGCTCGTATATTTAAAAAATCTTTCAATCTGTTCAATATATTCCTGTTTTTTGCTAATATTTTTCATTGCAGGGTTAGCACTATATGAATTAATAATTACTTCTGCTATCTTTACTTTGTTTGAATCATTAATATTTTCTAATTCATATTCTTTTGGAATTATACAATTAATGTTTTCTGTATTTCTAATCATCCAAAATCCTTTTTCAAATATAGTACAATTATTTTTTTCATAAAAAGGTACTAATTCCTCAACAACATCTTGAATAATTATTTTTTCTTTTAAAATAGATATTGTCTTTAAGTATTTTAATAGTTTTTCTAATAGCACTTCATAATCATTAAATGGAGATATAATAAAAAAATCTGCCATAAAGTTAGGTTTAATAAAAAGGCCTCCAACAATTTTATTATCTTTATAAATCAAATGACCTGAATCAAGATATTGCGTTCTTTCAAATGCATCCTTTAGAGAATCTCTAAAGAAATAATTACTATATTTTCCGCAATAATATATATTATGATATTTTGAAAAACACTCAGGTTTTTTATAGGCTAAAACATAACCATCTTCCATGTTTATAATTTCATTTAGCATAATCCGTCTCCAGTTTTTTATAAATTTTAATTGAACCATCATTAGCATATAAAGCCACTATTCTATTCAATTCTCTAGTATCAGATCCAAAACTCTTTTAAATATTCGATAACGTTTGACATCCTGATAAAGCTAAAATAAAAATAATATTTTTTCATTTTTCTCTCCTTTTTATTTTTTAACACTTATTTCTCAAAAAGAAAGGAGGAGTAAGCATCACTTGACAAAAGCATTCATTTCTTATTTTGATAATTCTTTTAAATGTTTTTTTATGTCATTTTGATTTATTTCCTTCAATTTTTTCACTCACTCACTTTCTTTTAATTTAGTATAATAACGTATTTTTCAAATTATCTAAATTCAACGTTTTAAATATTAAAGTTATCTTAGTGCTGTAACGCCGTGCAAAGTGCGGCGTGGCTGTTACACTACATTAGAAGCATTAAAGAAAAATCAAATTCAAATTTTTTTACTTCCCTTCGTTCATACACATTAACTTCGTTTGTTCAAGAACAATTTCAACAGCTCTTTGTGTTTTGTCTGGGTGGATAACCATATTTTTTAAGCAAACGTTTTACAGTCATTTTCATCTTTGCTTGAATATTTCTTCATTTAAAAAATTCATTTTATTTGGGATGGCAAATATATTATATTTCTCAATTTTTTTCTAACCAATCAAGAATAATATGTTTGTGAGTTTCGGCAATATTTAAACTTTTTAATTCTTTAAAAGAAAAAAATTTTAGTTCTTCAGATTCTTTGCTACAAATTAAATCAATTTTTTTATCAATTTCAGTAAAATAGCACACAGTGATTATTCTCAAAATGTTATCATCAGGATATTCTGCTATTCGAGAAGGGTCTGAATAAATTTTGAAAAATTTTAATTCATTTTCATTTATTTTTAAACCTGTTTCTTCATTTACTTCTCTAATAATACATCTTTCTAAACTTTCATCTACCTTTAATCCTCCGCCAACAAGTGCCCACCTATTACTGTCTTTTCTTTTTTCTAATAATATCTTTCCATCATGTTTTATAATAATACAAGCTCCTATATGATTAGGCTTATTAGGTTTTGGTGCGTTGTAATTTTTATAATAAAATTTAGCTTCTCTCATAATAACTGTTTTTTCTCCTTTTAAGTAAAAATTAAAAATATACTTTTTAATTTTATCATATTATTCTCAAAATAAATACCTTTTATTTGATTGCGTAAATTGAGAAAAAATCACAAAATTTGACTTTAATATTTCGTTTTGTTATAATATAAAAAAAGAGGTGAGTAAAATGTTGGTGGATTTTAGATTATTTAATTTTAAATCGTTTAAAGATGAAAATGAATTTAGCTTAATTGCAGACAAGGTTAATGAACATAAAACTTATACTTTTGTCGAAGAAAAATATAATCTTTTAAAAAGTTCAGTTGTTTATGGGGCAAATGCAAGCGGAAAATCAAACTTTTTTGAAGCAATAGATTTTTTTATCAATTATATAAAAAATTCCCACAAAAACCAATCAGGAAAAATTATTGACATTAATAATTTTAAATTAAGCACAGAAACCGAAAATGAACCTACAGGTTTTGAAATGACTTTTATTATTGATAAACAAATGTATAGATACGGTTTTTCATTAACTAAAAATTTTATTGATAAAGAATGGCTTTATTCAAGACCAAATAAAAGAGAAATAAAATTATTTGAAAGAGATAAACAAAAAATTGTGAGAGGAAATTCATTTAAAGAAGTTAAAAAAGTAGATGACATGACTAAAGAAAACACCTTATTTCTTTCTGTATTGGCACAATGGAATAGCGATACGGCAAAAAAAGTTATCGAATGGTTTAATAAAATTCATATTCTTCATTCTAATTACAATGTTTCATCAAGTTTTACTGCAAGTTTATTGTTAAACCCTGAAAGAAAAAATAAAATTTTAGATTATTTAAAAACAGCTGATATAGGCATTGAAAATTTAAACGCATCAGAAAAAGATTTTGATACTTCAACCGTTCCTGATTATATTAGAAAACAGATTGAAGATGAAATAAAAGAAAAATTACCTGAAACATTAAAAGTTTTAGAAGTGACCTCAAAACATAAAAAATATAACGAAAAAAAAGAAGTTGTAGGAACAGTTAATTTTGATTTTGAACATGAAGAATCTGAAGGAACAAAAAAATATTTTTCTTTAATAGGACCTATCATTGACACACTTGAAAAGGGAAATTTATTATTTATTGATGAAATTGATACAAGACTCCATCCTTTGATTATAGAATATATTGTTGATTTATTTAATTGTGATTCTAATAAAAATAATGCTCAAATTGTTTTTTCTACTCACAACACTAATATTTTAAGAAAAGATAAACTGAGAAGAGATCAAGTGTGGTTTGTTGAAAAGAATAGATATGGAGAATCTAATTTATTTTCATTACTTGAAATTAAAGGAATTAGAAATGATGCCAGTTATAATAAGGATTACTTAGAAGGAAAATACGGTGCAATTCCTATAATTGAATCAATGTTTTCAGAAGGTGATTTTTGTGGGAAGTGACGACCTATTTAAAAAAAGAAAAAAAGATGGAATATGAGAAAAACGATGCAACTATATATGACGAAATAAAAAATAAGCAAGAAATTGCAATAACTAATGCTAAAAAATTATTGGATATTAATAAAGGGAAAAATCCTTTTGATTCAAATCCCTCAACAACAGTTCATGAATTAGTTGAATTATTAAACAAATATATTAGCTAAATAAAGTAAGAATTACAGCTATTATCACATTACAAATTCTAAAACTGCAAATCTACTAAATTCTTTATTAAAAATTTCAACAGAAAAAGGTTGGGTTCCATAGCCCAACCTTTTATTCTTCAAAATCTATATAATCACTCAAATTTTCAATAAAAATTTCATCCATTACGTCTGGAAAACCCCAACCAACTTCGCTTGTATCATCAACTATTTTATCGCACCTTTTTATATATTCGATTGCAATTTCATTATCGATCATATGGTTTATTGCTTCAATAAATAATTTTCCAACATTAACATAAAAATTTTCATTAATATCTCCATATGTGTTAGTATAACGAACTCCTTGTTCAACCGCATAAAGAATTAAATCAACTATTTGTCTGTTATTGCTACAAACTTTTTTAAAATTTGATATGTTTTTTCTTATATTTTGAAAATCATGCTTTCCAATGCCTTTACCAGGGAAAAATTCATCTAATATTTTATTTTTATAATCGATTAATATTTCTTCAGAATTACCTTCATCTATTTTAATAGATAAATAATCTTTTACATCTTTGAAATTTTTATAAACATTTAATAATTCTTTTTCCAATTCTTCTTTTGATAATGTTTTTAAATATCTTTTTACATCATTAAGTTTTATCTTTTGCATTCTTCTCTCTCGCTTTCTTTTATTTTAGAATAATTAAAAATTTGTCAAACTAATTAAATTCAACGTTATAAACATTAAAGTTATCTTAGTGCTGTAACGCCGTGCAAAGTGCAGCGTGGCTGTTACACTACATTAGAAGCTTTAAAGAAAAATCAAATTCTATCCACTTATTTCTTGACAGGTCTAAAATTTAAAATTATCACTTCCTTAATTTTATCAATAGAAGCATTTAGATTATGTTCATCCATAAGAAGACTTTTATCAGCAAATTGATTTTCTTCAGTTTATTTAAAAGATATTGATAAAATTATTCAAATATTTCTTGATTTTTCAAATCCTTTTCCAATGGTTATTTCACTACATTTGAAAATATATACAACTTGTAAAATTAAAATGGAGTTTATTATTATCATAATTTTCCTACATTAATATTAAAATTTCCGGCATCATATGTTTCAATTTATTATATAATCTTTCACACTTTATAAACTACTTTAAAATCTTCAAACACTACTGGCATATCTTCTTTGAAATCGTATCCTAGTTCTTTTCCTTCAGCAGTAAAAAATTTTTCATGTCCTTTTCTCCAAGATTCTAAATTATCATCCTCGCCTTCACGTTTACATATATCGTATGTGATTTCATTAAACGGAAATATATTAACTGCTATTGTTTCAATAACACATTTAGGAACTCCTTCCCAATCAGTAACAATGCTTAAATCTCCTACTTTTGGTATGGATATTCCTTCAATTTCATAACTCCATAAACTACTTGCTGTTGCTTTTTTTTGCCCTATCAACACTAATCTTAATAACTCGTTTGCCCATTTTTCTGTTAATTCAAAATGAAAACATTCAAAATATTTCGTGTTTTTTGGTTTTCCCGCATTAAATAAAAATTCTTCCCAAAATTTTTCTATTTGCTTTTGATTATCCATATTGAATCCTCCATTTATTTATAATATTTTTTCATAATTATTAATTATCAAATTATCTTCAATAATTGTTTCATTGATTTTTATATATCCTAATTTTTCATATAATTTACACGCCGGATAATTTTTCTTTCCCGTACTTACGATAATTTTTTGTGTTTTTATTTCAAGTTTTTCGATATTTTTAATTAGAGAGGTCGCTATTCCTTTATTAAAATGATTTGGTAATATCGCTAATCTATGAATATCAATGATATTGTTTAATAATTTATACGAAATAATACCTAATAATTGATCGTCAATTATGTATCCATAAAATATTTCTTGAGACTCCACTAGCTTTTTTTCATCTTCTATCAATCCAGGTATTTTAAAATAATTGATTAATCGAGCTTCAACCAAGTAGCTTTCTTTTTGCAGTTTTTCAATTTTTATACGCATATCTAAATTTCTAATATCTAATTTTTTAATCATTTCATTTCCTCCACAAATTAGAAAGGTTGCCGAAATACCTAATTTCAACGTTATACATATTAAAGTTATCATAAATGCTGTAACGCCGTGCAAAGTGCAGTGTGGCTGTTACACTACATTAGAACATTAAAGAAAATCCAATTTCTATCCACTTATTATTTGGCAGAAAGGGTATAAACTTTGAATTTCTTGCTTACTTCATTTAATCAAGGATGGTGACATAAAAAATCATACAAATATAAAAGATCTAAAAAGTTTGAATTTTATTTTGTTTTTGATAAAAAAAGATTTTTAAAATCAGAAGATGATTTCTTAAAAATTATTCATAAAATTTTTTATCTTAATTAATGAGAATGTTTGTGATGAAGATCCGGCATATGAGAATGTTTGTGTTCAAGTTTTTCATGGTTATGTTCGTGACTATGCTCACCTTTTACTGAAGGATTATGAATATGATTATGATGACCGTCATTATGATTGTGACGATGTTCATGAGTTTCCTCATAATGAATATGTTTATGCTCATGTTTTTCTGTAACTGCGAAATATGCTCCAATAATCATAATGAATAAAGCCGTTAAAAATGATTTGGAAATATTCTCATTAAAGAAAATCCAAGAAATTATAACTCCAATAAATGGAGCAGTTGCATAATAAGCACTCGTTCTAGCTGCTCCTAAATCTCTTTGAGCTAATATATAAAAAAATATACTCAATCCATAAGCAAAAAATCCTAATGTAAGAGCTAATCCAACATAAAATAAATTACTGCTGAATTCTTTTAAAAAAACAGTAATAATAAAAGCTCCAACGCCTGAACCAAAACCTTTTACCACAACTATCTGAAGCGGATCTTTTATTGATAACATTCTAGTACAATTATTTTCTAAACCCCAACTAACACAAGCAAGTAATACTAATATCGAACCGAATGAAAAAGAAAAACTGTCAATGTTGAAAGTTAATAAAATACTAGACGCTGTAATAAAAAATATTGCCAACCACATTCTTTTACCAATAGATTCTTTAAAAACAAATAGTGCAATTATAGATGTTGCAACTATTTCAAAATTATTTAATAAAGCAGCATTGGAAGCAGTTGAAATTGATAACCCTGTCATCAAAAGTATTGGAGCAACTATATCTAAAACTATCATACCAAGAATATACGGCATTTCTTTTTTTGTCATTTTTGCTTCAACTCTTTCTTTTTTTCTAAAAACCATTATTAAATTAATAAAAAACATTCCCAATCCTGCTCCCAAATATAATAAAGCAGCCATTAACACCGGAGGGATTTCAATAAGTAAAAATTTTGATACTGGAGAACTTATACCATATAAAGCAGCTGCTAATACGGCTAAAAAAATTGATTTAACTTTTTTATTTTCAATATTTTTTATTTTCAAAATAAAAACTCCTTTCATATATAAAGTTAATTTGTTTCACGCATTTTTATTATTCAGAATTCCAGTATATATTTTATCCTTAACTATTTTATCATATATGTATTCATATGCAATTTCATTTTCTGAAATATTTTATATTAAAATATTCTAAAACATAAAACCACAACCCAACAGATTTCTCCTCAAAATAAGAATTCTTTTCCTATTTATAAGTTCCAGCTTTTCATAATTTTACATAAAGATTTACATAACACTAATTTTTTATTTGCAAAATATATACAAATAAATCAGCGTTAAAAATATGTATTTTATATTTTAAAATACAAACAAATAATGTTATAATATTATTATAGATTTATTTCTTTTTTATCTCATTATTTTGAAGGGGGTAATTTTTATAAAAAAATTATTAATTTTATTATTTGTATTTTTCAGTTTTTCTGTTTTTTCTCAAATAATTGTTGGAGGAGATGATAATTTTCCTCCTTATGAGTTCATAAATAATGATGGTGAACCAGATGGGTTTAATATAGATGTGTTAAAATCTGTTTTTAGAGTTTTAGGTATTGAAGATTATATAATAGAATTAAATCCGTGGAATTATGTTAGAAATGCTTTAGAAAATAAAGATATAGATATGATTTCCGGTATGTTTTATTCTCAGCTAAGAACCGATCTTTTTTCTTTTTCATCTCCTTTTATAAAAGTAACTCATACTGCTTTTTATAGAACTGATCAAAAGAAAATAATTTCTGTTGAAGAATTAAAAGATAAAAAAATCATTGTCCAAAAAGGCGATATAATGCACGATTATGCAATTCAAAATAATTTTCAGGATTTAGTATTGTTAGAAAATCCGGAAGATGCTTTAAGAAAACTTGTAACTTCAAAAGATAATGACACGGTTGTATTGATGGGAAAATATCAAGGTATGTATTTGATCGAAAAATTAAATTTGAAAAATCTTATTCCTGCAGAGTTTGATTTG
>CAYZNB010000103.1:0-10978 GCA_964478535.1 uncultured Thermotogaceae bacterium | reverse complement strand
CTATTTTTTTATTAATTCAAAAAAAAGTTAATATTTTAAAAACAAATAATGTAAAGTTTTCTTTACGCTAATTATTAAATTATTTAACCTTAGAGTGAAAATCGTTACTTAAGAAGAGTATCATTTTTTAAAAAGAATAAAAAAGGGGTGATTATTATGAAAAAACTTTATTTAAGCATTTTAATGATTTTCTTATTGGTTCTTACGTCTTGTTTGATAAAGCCAAATTTTGATGTTGGTGATACTATAAAATTAAAAAGAGTTGCT
Source organism: uncultured Thermotogaceae bacterium (assembly GCA_964478535.1). Lineage (GTDB taxonomy): Bacteria > Thermotogota > Thermotogae > Petrotogales > Petrotogaceae > CAYZNB01. The sequence goes on along the minus strand of CAYZNB010000103.1, from coordinate 10,711 downwards.
GTTTCAAAAACTCAATTAGATAATGCTTTTAATTCCGCCATGTTTACAAGAGCTTATTTTAATGAAAGGGAAGATTCAGATTATGTTTTTGGATTTCAAGGAACTGCTCCGTTATTCGATGTCGAGGGAAAAGAAGTTCAAGCTAATGATATTGCATATTATGAGGATTATGTAATTATAGCATATAATTTAAGAGGAAATGAAATGCAAGGTGCAATTCAAATATTCGATTCGAAAAATATGGAAATGGTTGCAAGAGCAGAGTTTCCTGGTGTAGATATAAATTCTGTTATAGCTGATGGAAGTAATATTATATTTGCTGGTTCGACTATAATAAATAATTTAAATGTTTTGGTTGTAAACAAAGTAGATATTAGAAATTTTAATCAAGAACAATTGGAATCAGTGAGGGTTATTTTTAGACAATTTGATCAAGAAGATGGAGATGAAGGTATAGTTGTTACGTCAATAGAAAAAAATGGCGAAAATTATTATTTTTCACTTGCTGATGAGAATGGGAAAATAATAAAAACAAATAATAATTTTACTCCTGAAAAAATTATACCGAAAGATTTTATTAAAGATTTAAAATTTTATGATAGTTATTTATATGCTCTTCAGATAAATGAAGATTTTGGAAATATAATTAAATTAAATAGCGATTTGGATGTTATTTCTACTTATGCAATAAATTCAATAAGTGATAGACAAGCAAAAGCGTCATTAAGTTTATTTGAAGATAACGGTGATCTTTTTGCAGTTTATACAAGACAAGCTAATGGTTTTGAAGTTTATAATCTTAGTAAAGATGAATTAATTTTTTCTCAAGATAATATTTTGGTAAATGGTGTTTTTTATGATTCAGGAATATTATTTACTACTTTTTCAGAAAATCCTGTTTTTGATGAAACTGAAGGTTATATAGGTACAGGAGGAACAGGTCTTCAAGCATATGAAATAATTAATAATTCTTTAGAATTGATTTCAAAACATTATTTTTCAAATCATTTAGAAGGTTCTATTGAAGGAATAAATGTTTCAACAAGTTCTTCAAATTTTTTAATGCATAAACCTAGAATTTATGAAAGTGGTTTAATATTTGCTGCAACTGGAAAAACTGGATTGTTTGTTTATGAATTTATAAATCAAGAATCTTCAATGCCAGTTTTCAGAAAAGAAAATCTTGATACTGGACATATTAAACTTTTGCCTTTAGATGATGAAAATACTCCTGAAATTATACTTGATTTTATTTTTCATAGAAGTGGTGCTTCTCCAAGCAGAAAAATTAATGCCGGTATATTTAACTATTATACGGAAGATCTTCCAGTTGATGTAAAATGGGAATTTGATTTCAATTCTTGGGAAAAGCTTTTAAATAAACCCGATGAATATAAGATTTTAGAAATATTTAGTAATCATGAAGAATCTGGAGTTCGACTTTCTTTTGATTCTAATTTTAGATATTTAGGTTTTTATCTTGAAGATTTTGGTTTTACTTCTGATGAAAATGCTGAATCAATCTATACATTTACTAATCTTCCAGGATTAGGAGATCCACAAGTTATAGGTGATGATGGAATAAACTATAATGGTCATATTAAATATTATATGGACACCGAAGGAAATAATGGTAAAGGACAGATTATTGTTGGTTTTGATGATGGACATCCGAATATTAGTGCAAGAGGAAATTTTCATGATGTTATTATGATAATAAGAGCTTATCATAAAGATAAAACTATTGATGAAATTTTTGAAATTGTTCCTTTTGTTATAGATGAAATTTTTCAAATTGATTATTTATCTACCGGAAAACTTATTAATGAAGATATCTCTGTTCCTTTTAATACTGCGGAAAATGATGTTATTTCTCTTTTAGATGAAACAGTAGTTGTTTATGGAACATATAATAATAGTGCTGATGCTTCTATTACTTGGGAAATAGATGATTATAACGCTAATATTGCGGGAGAATATATAGCCACTGGAACTATTACTTTACCTGAAGATTGGTTTGGTGTTCCTGAAAAATTAACGGTTACTGTTACTGTTGAAGAAGAAATTATAGATTATGTACAATACGACTCTACTGGAGAATTACAAAATATGAGTTTATCTGTAGTTTTTGGCACAAGTAAAAGCGAGGCTATTTCTCAATTGGATCAAATTGTTACAATATTCGGAACTAACGATGAAGAAGCTTCTGCTTCTATTACTTGGGAAATAGATGATTATAACTCTAATACTGCAGGAGAATATTATGCGATTGGAACTATTACTTTACCAAATGACTGGCAAGGAGACCCAAACATTTTAACTGTTACTGTTACTGTTGAAGAAGAAATTATTCATCCAGAAATTTCTGAATTTGCACAATTTGTTATAGATAATAATATTTTTGTTTATGGGGATAATTTTAAATTTGCAGGCAACAACATTAACGGTCAAAATGCTACTATGTATATAGAAAATGGATTGAATACAGACAATACTAATTTAGGATCAGGTTTAAATGTGTCAAAAATTTATTTTAATGATGAGGTTATATTAAATAACGGAAGTGCTAGTTTAGGTTCAAGTTTAAATCCTGAAGAAATTCATATAAATGGAAATTTAGAATTATGGATTGGCGGTAGAAGTGTTTACGGTGATGTATATGTTAATGGCAATTTGAGATTAAAAGATGCGAAAATTTATGGGAATATTTATGTGGATGGAGATGTTGAATTGGGATGGACTCCTACTATAGCAGAAAATTCTAAAATATATTATACCGGCACTTTAACTCATCCAAATAATTATAACAGCTCAATATTATCTAAACTAGAAAAAGTTGATTCTGTAGCTCAAATTCAAATGATCGAATATAATATGCCAGAATTAAGAGAAGATAATTGGTATGCTCAAAAAGGGTATGTTTCATCAGAAGATTTAAAAAATGAATTAAAAATATTTGCCGATAGTTATACGTGGAACAAGTGGAACGCCTCGGTTGATAACATTATTATAATAGCTAAAGATGGAGATATAAATATAACTGGTATGGGAGGTTCTGGAATAACAGGAATTTTAATAGCTCCTAAAGGAAAGGTTGTATTTCAAGGGGCTTATTTCAAAGGTATCGTTATAACGAGAGATGGTTTTGAAGTAATTAGTGGTGGCACAGAAGTTACTTTTAAACCTTTTGATTCTTTCAATAATATTTTTTCAGATATAATGGATTATCCTTTTTAGTCGATATTGATTATGAGGTTAAAATAAAATAAAAAAGCAATTAAAAGTTTACATCAATTATTGTGTTATTTAACATAAAAAGAATAAACTTTACACAAAAACCGTAAAATTATATTATTCAAAAACTGATAAGGGGTGTTTATATGAAAAAAGTATATTTTTTACTGATATTATTGATTTCTTTATTTTTAGTTTCATGTATAACAGCACCAAAGCCTATTGATTTAGGAGAAACATTAGAGTTAAAAGCAAATATTAGAAATTCTGAAAGATTTATTTCTATTGTTTCAAGAAGTAGTGCTGATTTTTATGATACTTATCAAGGGGATTATCTACCTGTTTTGAGAGGAGCTTTTGAATCATTTGATGTTTCGGATGAGCTTGTTCAATCAAACGATGTTGTTGTTTATAATGACGGAGAGATGTCACCTCAAGTTATAACGGCATACAATTTTCAGCATGGCCAAAAAGGTGCTATCCAAATTTTAAATTTTGTAACTGCTGAAACTATAGAAATTATTTTTGAAGATGCTAATATAAATGCTGTTAATATTGATGAAAATGGCAATGTTATTTTTGCTGGTTCTACAACAAAAAATGGTTTTAACTATACATTTATTAATAAATTTGAGATTAAAAATAGTATTTCAGAATATCTCATTAATGAGATAAAAAATGTTAGAGTAGTATTCAGACAACCTTCTTTAGTAAAAGATGAGGACGGTATCGTTGTAACAAGTTTGGAAGCAAAAAATGGTTTTTATTATTATTCTTTAGCTAACGTTGATGGAAAAGTTTTTAGGATTAATGATGATTTAAGATTAACCACATCTATTTCTCATGATATAGATTATGTAAAAGATTTAAAAATATTTGAAAATTATTTGTATGCATTATCTTTAAACAGTAAAGAGGATAATGGTTATATATACAAAATAGATCTTGATGATTTTGTGGTTGTAAAATCTCCAATATATATTGCAACAACTGCTAATGATCTGGCAAAAGCTTCTTTGGTAGTTGAAGAAATTAATGATAATGTTTTTGCTGCTTATTCTTTAGAAAAAAATGGATTTCAAGTAAAAAATGTTTCAAAAGATGATTATATTTATTCAGACGATACTATATTAGTTAATGGTTTGAGCTTTAATAAAGATAATAATTTGTTGTTTGTGACTTTTAGAAACAACGTTGGAAGCGGAATAGGTTTTAAAGTTTTTGAAATAAAAGAAAAAGGTTTGGATTTAGAGGTAGTTGAATTATCTAAACATAACTATTCAAATGGTGTTGAGGGTAATTTATTTAATGATTTTGATGTTGAAGAAGAATCTTCATCAAATTATGTTGTTTATGATCCAGAAAGTAATTTAGTATTTGCCGCAGCAGGTAAAGCGGGTTTATTTATGTATGAATTTGTTTATCAGAATGAAGTAATTCCAAATTTTGGAGATTATTATTTTGAAAAAGGTTTTATAAAAGTTAATCCTCCTGTTGATGATGAAGATAGAACACCTCAATTAAAACTCGATTTTTTAATTCAATATGAGGGTAATAATGAAATATCTTTAACAACATTTAATTTCTTTAGTCAAGATGGGATTTCAGCTTTATTCGATACAGATCCAAATATTAAAAAAGAAAATATTTTTAATTCTTCAAATACTACTGATTTAACAAAAATTTCTTATGAAGCTATTTTTACTTATTTAGGCGTATATTTGGAAAATGAAGAAGAAATATATTCAAATATTCCTTTAATAGGTCATTCTGATAGAATTACTTTTGCTATAGATGCCGCGGGAAACAATGGATTAGGTCAAATTTTAGTTAATTTTAAAGATTATCCTGATTTAAAAATGGTAATAAGGGCTTATCACCCTATGTATAAAAATGTAAATGAATTCATTATCATAGAACCTATGGCTGAATATGAATTAATTTTTGATGTTATTCCAGAAGATGCTTCTATTGTTGTAAGACAAGATGGAACAATATTAAATCCTGCATCTAACGGCACTTACTATCTTGAAGCAGGTATTTATGATTATGAAATTACTAAAAGTTGGTATAGCCCTATAATTGATTTTATAAGATTAGAAAAAAATGAAACATTATCAAAAATTTTAGAAATAATTCAAGTTTCTCCAATGAATATAGAAATAACAGCAACAGATGTGTTTATAGATCAAAAATTATCTGATTCTGATTTAGCAGGAATATTTAAAGATCCTGATACACATGAAAAAGTTGAGGGGGATTTAATTTGGAATTTTCCTGATACAGGTTTAAATGTAACTGGTTCTTTTGAACATGGGTGGACTTTTACTCCTGAAAATACTGAAAGATATGAAGTATTGACAGGTAACGTGACTTTAAATGTGCAAAAACAAACACCTATTTATGATGAAATAACCGCAGAAGGAGTTTTCAAAGATCAACTTTTATCAGTGTCCGTTTTAGAAGGTACTTTTAAAGGTATTTTTGGAAATGTAATAGCTGGTACTTTAGCTTGGATTAATCCTGATCATGTAGTAATTGAAACTGGTAATTACGATTGGGCATTTACTCCAACAGATATCAATAAATATAATATTATTGAAGGTACTGCAAGAGTTTCTTTAAAAGATAAATTGAATCCTGTGTCTGATGATGTAAGTGCAACACAAATAATTCAAGGTCAAATGTTGTCTGATTCAACTTTAACAGGAATATTTAAAGATCCTGATACACATGAGCTAATAGATGGCACTTTGGTTTGGATTAATCCTGATCAAATAATAAACAATACTGGTGATTATGCTTGGATATTCACTCCATCAAATGACAATAAATATAATGTTGTTGAAGGAAATGTTCTTTTGAATGTTATTCCAAAACATACAATAACTTTTAACGTTACGCCGGATAGTGCAACAATTGTTTTGAAACAAGGCGAAAATATAATTGATCCTGAATCAAATGGAACTTATTCTCTAGTGCCTGGAAATTATACTTATACAGTTTCATTAGCTGGTTATGATACTGCTACAGGATCTTTTGAGGCTGATGGAAATAAAAATATTTCTATAACTTTAGAAAAATCAAAATATGACGTCAATTTCAATATTTCGCCTCAAGAAGCTTCCGATAATTCGATAATAACTGTAAGAAAAGATGGACAAATTGTTAATTCGGAAGATGGTAATTATAAACTTATTTCAGGAAATTACACCTATACAATAAACAGTTTGGGTTATTTATCAAAAACAGGTAGTTTTACAGTTTCAAATATCCCTGTGGAAATAGATGAAACTCTTGAAGAAGCTTGGGCAACAGTAAAAGGCGATATACAAGACTTATCTAACGGAAATGATTTAACAGGGGTTACAATAAAAGTTTTATTAAATGGAAATATCCTAAATACAATTCAAACTGACTCAAATTCTTCTTATGAAATTTCTTTAAGAGCAGGAAGAAATTATGTTTTAGAGTATTCAAAAACAGCTTATGTAAATACAACATATAATTTAACAGTACCTAATCACCATAATATATTTATACCTACAATAAGATTGGCAAGAGATTCAGCATTAGGAACAGCTTCAGGAAAAATCACCAATGCTTTTAACGCAGAATCTATTTCTGGAGCAACTTTGGAATTAAGATTAGGCGGAAATAATACTGATGGAGATGTAATAAAATCAATTAGTACAAATTCAAATGGAAATTACAGTACAGGTAATTTAGCAGCAGGAACTTACACCGCTTTAGTCAGCAAAGAAGGTTTTACCACTTCTTCATTCAGAATAGATGTTATAGGTGGAAAAGATACTAATAATCAAAACTATTCAATAACTCCTATAATTCAAAATGAAGAAATAAGAATTGTTTTAACTTGGGGAAGAACACCAAGAGATTTAGATTCTCATCTTACAGGACCAAGAGCAGATTCGTCAAACAAGAGTTTTAGAATATTTTGGAACAATAAGACTTACAGACATCAAGGCACAACATATGCTGAATTAGATGTAGATATTAGAAACAGTTATGGGCCCGAAACTATCACTATTAAAGAAACGATTAATGGAACTTATAGATTTAGCGTTCATGATTATTCTAATTGGGCAACTTCTTGGTGGTGGAGAGATGACAGTCAATTATCTAAGTCTGGTGCTGTAGTCGATGTTTATAAAGGAAATGTTAAAGTAGAATCGTTTAACGTTCCGACAAATCAGAGAGGTCTTTTATGGGTAGTTTTTGAAATTGATGGTGAAACACAAGAAATTACGCCTATAAATGAAATTATTAGAAATTCAACTGAAAATGATTTCTTTCCAAATTCATTTACAAATTTATATGACTTTAATACTTATGAAAATGTATTAGAAATGTTAAAAGAACCGTTGGATGAGTAAAATATTTAAAAAATTAAATACCTTACAGGGAGGGATCTTTATGAAAAAAGTTTATGTAGTTTTATTGGTAGTAATTAGTTTGTTTTTAGTTTCTTGTACCGGCTTGTTTAATAATGAAATCAAAGTTGGTGATGTTTTAAAAATTAACGTGAATGTTGAAAATCCTACCGACCCTTATTTAACAAGAACAGCTTCTAACCCATTTTTCAATTTGATAGACAACAAAGACTATTTCTTTGGAATTGATGGATTGACTGCAGCAATTGATATCGATGGAGACTTAGTTCAAGCTAACCATATAGCAGTTTATAATGATTTTACTGTAGTATCTTATAATTATGCAAATGGTATGAAAGGTGCTATTCAAATTATTGACTGGTCTGATAAATCTTTTACTAACGTGTTATTTGACAACGCAAATATTAACTCTGTTCATGTAGATGAAAGCGGAATAGTTTCTTTCGTTGGTTTTACAATTAGAAATCAAATGGGATATACATTTATCAACAAATTTGATTTAAATGTAGCGCTTAACACGACTGCTATTGCTAATACAAGAGTTATCTATATTCAAACAGAAGTTTCAGGAGATGACGAAACAGTTGTTGCAACTGCAGTAGAAAAAATAGGAACTAATTATTATGTTTCTTTAGCAGATACTCCTGGTAGAATTATAAAAATAAACGAAGCTTTTGCATTAACTTCAATGGATTTTGAACTTGTGGATTATGTAAAAGATTTAAAAACTGATGGAACAAATTTATTTGCTTTATCTCTTAATGAAACCGACGGAACATTATATGAGTTAGACGCAAACTTAGATGAAGTAACTACTTATGAAATTAATGGAACTGCAAACAAAGAAGCAAAAGCATCATTAGCTCTTTTTGGTGATTATGCTGCGTATTCAAGAGAAGCGGATGGGTTTGATGTAATAAAATTAGAAGCAGAAGAAGTTGCTGTAAATTATGCATTAGGTTTAGTAAATGGATTATCTTACGAAGATGGCAAATTATTCGTTAATTACAGCAAAACTAATGAAATTGGTGTAAAAGTATATAATGATGATATAGAAATCATTTCAGAAAGATTCTTTAATGAATTTGATGAAGGCGTTTTAAGCGGAGTAGATTTAAACGAAGCATCTTCAAACTTTGTAATTTATAACCCAACTACAGGTTATGTTTTTGCTGCAACAGGTCAAACTGGTGTATTTGCATATGAATTTATTTCTCAAAATGAAGTAGTAGGAGCAAAAGGAACTGATGACTTTAAATATTTAAAATTAGCAACAGAAGATGATAAAGCAATTGAAGTAGTTATGGACTTTGTTTTAGTTGATGCAGATTATACTGTAAATATTTTCCAATATCCAAGTGCTGCTGATACTGATGATGACATATGGGTAGATTACACAACAAGATTCGCTGCAAATGATGATGGCGTTTTAAAAGATATCTTTACTGAAGCTGGTAGAGTTTCTTACAAAACAGAAGTAAAATTTTTAGGATTACATTTAGCAAAAGATTCAACTGATTACACAAACCTTGAACCAGTAGCTACTTCAAAACTTTCTTTATCCTATAATGCAACAGCTAATAATGGAAAAGGTGAAATTACTGTTTACGATGGTGAAACTTTAGTAATGGCTATAAGAGCTTATTATCAAAATGCTGATTTAATAGATATTTTTGATCTTACAATTATAGAATAATTAAAAAACTCCCGAAAGGGAGTTTTTTTATATCTTTGGAATATAAGAACATTTAATTATTTTTTCATTGCTTTCAAAATCTTTAATCAGAAATAATGTGGGTTCTTCATCAAGTTCAATTACACATACTGCTTCTTTTAAAGCTTTGCTTAATCTTTTTAAATAAACGTTTGCAACATTTATATTGTGAAAGGCTATTAACTTCATTATTTCTCCTAAAGCACCTTTCTCGTCTTTATTTTTTATAACAAGAGTATGATTTTTTGCATTTAAATTTACTGTGTTTCCATCTATTTCTGTAATTATAATTTCTGCAGCTCCTACAGAACAAGCGATTATTTGATATTCTATATCATTTTCTATAGATACTATTTTTATAGTGTTTGGGTGAACATCTCCTAAATCTGCTGGTATAAATTCATATTTCAATCCTACATCTTCTGCTATCTTAAAAGCATTTTTGATTCTCGGATCGTCTAAATCTAATCCCATAATTCCACCAAGTAAAGCTCTATCTGTTCCATGACCGATATAAGTTTCGGCAAAAGAACCGTGAAGAAAAAACTTTACTTCTTGCGGTGTTTTACCTATATAATTATGAGCAAATCTTCCCATTTTAACTGCACCAGCGGTATGAGAACTTGAAGGGCCTACAATAATAGGACCTATTACATCTAATATAGACATTTTTAAATCACCTCTTTATTTTCATTAAAAAAATGGTCCCTGTAAAAAAGTGTGGGTAAAAATTATTGAACGATAGTAGTTTATTGAAAAAAATATTGAAGCGAATAAATAATCTAAAAACTTTTTAATACTCTCCGCTCTGTCATCTCGAACGACGTTTTTTTGAGGAGAGATCTGCGCATTTTGGCTTTTTATTAAATTATTTCAATACATAAAATCGCAAATTCGCAGATTTCTCCTCAAAAGAAGAACGCTTTTTCGTTCGAAATGACAAATCACATAATTTTCTTTTACTATTTATAAGTTTCAACTTTTCATAATTGCCCACAAAAATTTAAATAGAACCATTTGTTTTATTATAATGCTTTGACGGTAAATATGGTTTTTAAAGTTGGTCAGTAGACAGTTGGTCGGTTGGTCAGGAAAAACAAATAATGGTTAATTGAAAAAGCGTTTAAATAGTGAAAAGTAGCAAGTGACACAAATTTTTTTTGGATCTATGTAAAAAAGTGTGGGTAAAAATTATTGATTGATGGTTGGTTTTTGAAAAAGTTATTGAAGTTTATACATAATCTAAAAACTTTTTAACACGCTTCGCACTGTCATCTCGAACGACGTTTTTTTGAGGAGAGATCTGCGCATTTTGGCTTTTTATTAAATTATTTCAATACATAAAATC
>CAYZNB010000102.1:0-11054 GCA_964478535.1 uncultured Thermotogaceae bacterium | reverse complement strand
GGGAGGTTCCCTTTTTTTCAACCCTTATCTTTTCTTATTACAGGAATGCTCCTTTTCCGTTAAATAGTTTTGATTCTTTCTAAGTAAATATCTCTCATTTCGTTATCAATTCTATCAATAATTTTAAATCTTTTATTTGTAGTCATTTTTAATTCCCCCTTTTTATTTTTTTTGCTAACTAAATTCTTCTGATGTTTTCCCAATAAATATTTTTCATTTCATTATCGAATTTATCGTATCCAGAGAAGTAAGAATTTCTTTTATTAGTTTTAAACATTTTACTCCACCTCCTGATTAGTTTTTGATTGATTATAATAAAATTATAATACGCAGACCAAACTTCATGTCAATAGGTAAAAAATATCTTTTTATGTTAATGTTTTGTAAAAGCAGAAGTGAGCTTGAGATATATGATTTGACAAAATTATTTTTTTATGATAATATATGAATATGTGTTCATATGAAAAGAGGTGAGTTATGAAAAAAAATAATGATGATGTTTGCAAATCAACAGTTATTCATAATGAAATTGTTGAAGAGGTGAAAAAGAAAGTTCCAGAAGATGAGTTTTTGTATGATATGGCAGAGTTTTTTAAAATCTTTGGAGATAGCACAAGAATAAAGATTTTAACGCTTTTATTTCATAGTGAAATGTGTGTTTGTGATATTTCTTTTGCTTTAAATATTTCACAATCGGCAGTTTCTCATCAGTTAAGAATTTTAAGGCAGTCGAAACTAGTGAAGTTTAGAAAAGATGGAAAAGTTGTATATTATTCTTTAGATGATGATCATATTAAACAGATTTATAACATGGCATTTGAACATTTGAAAGAGGGTGAAAAAAATTAAAAAAGAATTCAAACTTCAAGGGTTACATTGTGCAAATTGTGCTTTGAAAATAGAAAAAGAGGTTCAAAATCTTACAGGAGTTAAAAATGCGAAATTAAATTTTGCTAGTTCAACTTTATCTTTAGAAATACAAAAAGATTTTAATTCGGAAAAAATAAAAGAGATTGTTTTTAGTTATGAGCCTGATGTTTTAGTTTTTGATGGAGAAGATGAAGTTTCAGAAAAAAATGTTTCTAAAAAATTTTTGATTCCTTTGATTATAGGTGCAGTATTATTTTTATCTGCTTTTTTTATAAAAAATGAAATGATTTCAAATGGTTTATTTTTATCTGCTTACTTAGTAACTGGACACAAAGTTCTTTTAAAGTCTTTTAGAAATATTTTAAAGGGTAAAATATTTGATGAAAATTTTCTTATGAGTATTGCTACTATAGGTGCAATAGCTATAGGAGAATTCCCAGAGGCTGTAGCAGTAATGTTGTTTTATCTTGTTGGAGAAATGCTTCAAGAAAGAGCGGTTGAATCTTCAAGAAAGTCTATAAAAAAACTTATGAATTTAAGAATTGATTATGCTAATATAATGGTTAACGGAAAATTGAAAAAAGAGTCTGCAAAGAAAATAAAAATTGGCGATATTATTTTTATTAAACCTGGTGAAAAAATTCCTCTTGACGGAGTGGTAATTGAAGGAGAAACGAGAATAAATAAAGCTGCAATTACTGGTGAATCATATCCTCAAAAAGCAGTAACAGGGACTAAAGTTTTAAGTGGTAGTATTAATGAAGATTCTACTATAAGGGTAAAGGTTGAAAAACTTTTTGAGGAGTCTACAGCGTCTAAGATTATTAAACTTGTTGAAGAAGCGGCTTCAAAAAAAGCTAAAACAGAAAAGTTTATTACAAAATTTGCTTCTGTTTATACACCTTTAGTCGTTTTAAGCGCTTTGGCATTAGCGGTTGTTCCGGGTTTATTTTTTGCACAGTCTTATTCAGAATGGATTTACAGGGCGTTATTGTTTCTTGTAATTTCATGTCCTTGTGCACTTGTTGTTTCTATTCCTTTGAGTTATTTTGCGGGTATTGGAAATCTTTCAAAAAATGGGATTTTAGTAAAGGGCGGAAATTATATAGATGTTTTGAAAAAGCTTGATACTATTATATTCGATAAAACAGGAACTTTAACAAGTGGTGTTTTTAAAGTAGTAAATGTAGAAAGTTTTGGAAAATATTCTAAAGAAGAAATAATTCAGTATGCGGCATATGCAGAAAAACAGTCTTCACATCCGATAGCTGTTTCAATTATTGAAAAATATGGAAAAACTATTAATGACAATGAAATTATGAATTTTAAAAATATTTCGGGTAAAGGTGTTTTTTGTGAATATGATAATAAAAAAATTTTAGTGGGAAATGAGAAGTTGTTTGATGAAAAAGAAATTAAAGGTATAAAATTAAATAACGTTTCTACTCAAGCTATAGTATCTATAAACGGAAAAATAGAAGGTATTATAGAGATATCAGATGAAATTAAATCAAGTTCTTATGAAACTATAAAAAAATTAAAAGAAATGAAAATAAAGACTTTTATTTTATCTGGAGATAATAAAAATTCTACTGAAGATAAAGCGAATTTATTAGGAGTTAAAGATTTTTATTATGAATTGCTGCCTGAAAACAAAGTTGAAAAATATGAAGAGATTTCAAAAAATTCTGATTATACAGCTTTTGTGGGAGATGGCATAAATGATGCTCCGATACTTACAAGAGCTGATGTGGGTATTTCAATGGGAGGTATTGGTACAGATGCGGCTATTGAATCATCGGATGTAGTTTTAATGGATGATGATCCTTTAAAAATAGTGAAAGGTATAAAATTATCTAAATATATTTCTAAAATAATAGTTCAAAATTTGATTTTTATATTTACAATAAAAGTGTTATTCTTATCTTTAGGTGCTTTAGGTTATGCGACTATGTGGCAGGCTGTTTTTGCAGATGTAGGGGTTACGGTTTTATCTGTTTTGAATAGTTTGAGAATACTAAAAAGAAAATAAGAAAAGCGGGGTGTTTTATCCCCGCTTTTCTTAATCTTTAGATATAGAGCTATAATTTATGGTTCGATTTCTTCCAGAGTTTTTGCCTTTATATAAAGCATCATCAGCTTTTTTTACAGTAGAGTCGATTGATGTTTCATCATATTCAGCAACTCCAAATGTCATAGTTAATGAAATTTTTTTACCTTTATAACTCATTTTCATAACTTCAGTTTTTTTTCTTATGTTTTCTGCAAGGCATAATGCCCCTTCTTCAAGTGTTTCAGGGAGTAAAAACAAAAATTCTTCTCCTCCCCATCTACATACAGAATCTGATTTTCTTATAGAATTTACGAACAATTTAGCGATTTTTTTTAATGCTTTATCACCACATTCATGACCATAAGTATCGTTAATGATTTTAAAATGGTCTATATCACATATGATAACAGAAAATTTTTTATTATTTCTTTTTTTTCTTTGTTCTTCTTGTTTAAGAACTTCAAGTATTCCTCGTCTGTTCATTATATTTGTTAAAATATCAGTTTTGGCATTTTTTGCAAGCTGTCTGTTTAGTTTTAAAAGTTTATCGTTTTTTCTTTTTAAAAGATCGTTAAGTTTTTCCATTTGAGAAGCATATTTTCTAACTTCTTCTTTTGATTTTTTCAGTTCAAGATGGTTTTTAATTCTAAAAGAAACTTCGATTGGGTTGAAGGGTTTTAAAATATAGTCAACTCCTCCAACACTAAATCCTTTTATAACATCTTCTACATTGTTAGAAGAATTAACAAAGATAACTGGGATATCTTTTGTTAAATTATTATCTTTTAATATTGCACAAACAGTATATCCGTCAATATCATTCATTTCAACAGATAAAAGTATTAGATCGGGTTGTTCGATTTTCGCTCTTTCAATAGCTTTAATGGAGTTTGTAGCAATTGAAATATCATATTTTTCCCTTAAAATTTCTCCGGCAAGTTTAATACTTAAAGGAGAACTGTCCACTATTAGTATTTTCATATTTTCATCCCCACCAAATTTTAATCTAATTATACCATACCGAAGCCTTTTGCTTCAAGTGGAAAGTTGTTTAGAAAAAAAGCTTTAAAAATAAAAAAATCCCCTTTTTAATAAAGGGGTTAAAAGATAAGGGGTTGCTTTGTTTTTTTAATGCATTTAAGCATTAAAAGTAGTATTTTGTAAAATAATTATAGCATTTTTTATTTTTTTAAAATAGTTACAAAAGTAATGTGAATTATTAAAAGTCATATTGAATTTAGCTTTTAATGTGTTTTTTTTGTTTTTAAGGTATACAACATATTATGTTTTTTTAAAAGTTTTTTACAGTTTCATACCATATCTTGATGTTATGATATTGTATGTGGTATAATAACACCAAGCTTTATTTTAAAAGGGGGAGAGCGTTTTGAATAAAAAAACTATTACCGGTTTGAGAAAAAGGAGTGGCGAAATAGTTCCTTTTGAAATTGCTAAAATTTCAAAAGCAATTGAAAAGGCGTTTGTTTCTACAAAGAATTTATATAACGAAGATATTCTTCAAATTTTATCTTTAAGAGTAGTTTCAAAAAGTCAATCTAATATTGTTGATGGGATTATTTTTATAGAAGATATTCAAGATAATGTTGAAAAAACACTAGAAGAAGCCGGTTTTTCTGAAGTTGCTAAAGCATATATCCTGTACAGAAAACAACGCGAAAATTTAAGAGGTATAGATAAAAATATGCTCGACTTTGCCGAAACAGTTAATAATTATTTGAAACAGTATGACTGGAGAGTAAAAGAAAACAGTACTGTTTCTTATTCTATAGGTGGTCTTATACTGCATAATAGTGGAACTGTAATTGCTAATTATTGGTTGAATGAAGTTTATGATCAAGAAATATCTGATGCTCATAAAAATGCTGATTTCCATATACATGACCTTTCTATGTTATCTGGTTATTGTGCTGGTTGGAGTTTAAAACAGTTAATTAAAGAAGGTCTTGGAGGTGTTTTAGGAAAAATTACAAGTGCTCCTGCTAGACATCTTTCAACATTAGCTAATCAAATGGTCAATTTTTTAGGGGTTCTTCAAAACGAATGGGCGGGAGCTCAAGCATTCAGCTCTTTTGATACTTATTTAGCTCCTTTTGTAAAAATAGACAATTTGGATTTTTATCAAGTTAAGCAGGCGGTTCAATCTTTTGTTTTTGGTGTCAATACACCAAGTAGATGGGGAACGCAATCGCCATTTTCAAATATAACACTTGATTGGGTAGTGCCTAAAGATATGGAAAATTCTCCAGCAATAGTTGGAGGAAAAGAACAAGATTTCACTTATGGTGATTGTCAAAGAGAAATGGACATGATAAATAAAGCTTTCCTTGAAGTTATGATTGAAGGAGATGCAGTTAATAGAGGTTTTCAATACCCTATTCCGACTTATAATATTACAAAAGATTTTAACTGGGATAATGAAAATGCATCGTTGTTATTTGAAATGACTTCAAAATACGGAACACCTTATTTTCAAAATTTTATAAATTCTGAATTGAATCCTGGTGATGTAAGAAGTATGTGTTGTAGACTTCAATTAGACAAAAGAGAGCTAAGAAGAAGAGGCGGAGGTCTTTTTGGTTCAGATGAGTTTACGGGGTCAATTGGAGTAGTTACTTTAAATATGCCAAGAATAGCTTATTTAAGTGAAAATGAAGAAGATTTTTTTGAAAGGCTTGAAAGTTTGATGGTTTTGGCTAAACGTAGTTTAGAAGTAAAAAGAAAAATTACAGAAAAATTGAATGATGCGGGTTTATTCCCTTATACAAAAAGATATTTAAAAGATTTTAACAATCATTTTTCTACTATAGGACTTGTTGGAATGAATGAAGCTACTATGAATGCCAGATGGATAAAAACACCTATTTATGAAAAAGAAGCGTATGAATTTGCTAAAGATGTTCTTGATTTTATGAGAGAAAAACTTAAAGAATTTCAGGAAGAAACAGGTAATTTATACAATCTTGAAGCAACTCCTGCAGAATCTACTTCATTCAGGCTTGCAAAACATGATAAACAAAAATTTAAAGATATAATTACTGCAGGAGATAATGTTCCTTATTACACTAATTCTACTCATCTTCCAGTAAGTTTTTCAGATAAATTGTTCGAAGCACTTGATTTACAAGAAAATTTACAAACAAAATATACAGGCGGAACAGTATTCCATGCTTTTCTTGGAGAAAAAATAACTGATTGGGAAACTACTAAATCACTTGTAAAGAAAATAGCAGAAAATTATAAGATTCCTTACTTTACACTTTCTCCAACGTATTCTATATGTTTAAATCATGGATATATAGCAGGAGAAGTATATAATTGTCCTGAGTGTGGGGAAACCACAGAAATTTATTCAAGAATAACGGGTTATTATAGACCGGTTCAACATTGGAATGATGGGAAAAGATCGGAATTTATTCAAAGAAAAACGTATCTCATTAATGGAATAGATTTCAAAGAAACTTGTAGAGTGGAACAAAATGAAGCGGTAGAAAAAGATTTTGGGAATTTATTTTTAAAACTATAAAATTTACATAACAAACCTCCACATTTTTGTGGAGGTTTGTTAATATTTTTATGTTATAATTAATAAAACCATAAAAATCTTTATGGAGGTTTATGACATTGAAAAATATTGCGATAGAAAATTTTTTGCATATTTATACCGACTTAGAAAATAATGAAAACACACCTCTTTTTATACATTCGCTTGATGTTGCGAAAACGTGTGTTGCAATTGCAGATATTTTAAAAATCGATTATGATAAAAATTATTATTTTTTATCTGGTCTTTTACATGATATAGGTCTTTTTATACAAAATTTAAGTAATAATTTAATAGAAGATCATAGTTTAAAATACAATATATCAAAAACAGCATTGTACTCTTTTGATATGTTGAGTTTGCTTGAACAAATAGATAAAAAATCTCTTCATTCGCTTGTTTCTACAAATATCATTCAATATCTTGATTTAAATTTTCCTAAGCTTTATTTGAATGTCGTTAGAAAAAGTCATAAAAATTTTTTGGGAATTTTTTTTGAATCAGAAAAAGAAAAATTATTAACTGAAGTATTATATATAGCAGATCAAATTTCAATTTTTTATAGAAGGAATATAAAAAAAGGATTGGGAATTACGGCAGATTTAATTAAAAAGCATGTGATGGGTTTAGAAATTTCAAAAGAAGTTTTAAATTCATCGTTAATATTTTTAGAAGACATTTTTTTAATGAATCTTTGCTTTGATCAAAATTTTCATAATAATTTTTTTGATAAAAATTCGATATTTTTGAATAAATTTAATATGATCAAATTTTCAAAATTATTTTCGTTTTTTATTGATTATAGATCATCATATACAAGAAACCACACAACATATGTTGCGGAACTTTCAAAATTATTAGGTAAAGAATTAGGGGATGAAGAAAATTCAGATATAATGTATTTGGCAGGAATATATCATGATATTGGAAAAATAAAAACACCTCTTTCTATTTTACATAAAAAAGGGAAATTAACTTCAGAAGAATTTTTTGTTATGAAAAATCATATTATTGATACGTACAAATTTTTTGAGAAAAGTCCTGAATTAGATTTTTTTGGAAAATACTCTTACTCACACCATGAAAGACTAGATGGTTCTGGGTATCCTTTTGGGAAAAAAGAAAATGAATTAGATTTAAATCATAGAATAATTGCTTTGGTAGATGTTTATTCAGCACTCATAGAAGATAGACCTTATAGAAAAGCTTTAGATAAAAAAGAAGCTTTAAAAGTTATTGAAAAAGAGGTTGAAAATAAAAAATTAGATTTCGTTGTTTATAATAAGCTTAAAGAATTGATTAAAAATGGATTAAATTTAAATAGATCTGAAAATATAATAAACTATTTTTTTGATATAGTTTTAGATTAAATTTAAAATATAATTAAAAAATCATTTTAAGGAGGTTTTTTTATGAATGAATTGATGAAAGTAGATAGGATAGATCAAAAATATGTTTATTTACTTACTCAAAGAGCAGGAAGTTGTAACACGTGCGGTTTAAAAGGAGCGTGTAATATAACGGGTAATCCTGATATTAGAATAAGAGCAAAAATAAATCCTGAATTAGATTTAAACAAAGATGATTTTGTTGTTGTGAAACTTCCAAAAGTTTCAGTAACAAAAATATCTTTTTTAGTATATGGAATTCCTTTAATAGTTTTTATAGCGACAACAGTTATATCTTCTTTATTAGGTTTATCAGATATTCCTTCTTTTATTATAGGTTTTTCTGTAATGATATTAGCTTATATTTTTCTGGGAATTTACGATAGAAAATATTTGAAAGATAAATATCTTCCAGAGATTTTAGAAAAGTATAAAACTTCTTCTTTACACAAGAGTAACACAATGTGAAAATTATTTCGTGAAAAAAATTTCATAGTAATAGCTATTCGTTTCATAAAAGATTCTAAACACATCTAATCAATTTTAAATGTTTTAGAATTCATTAAATAAGACTTTATTTTTTCACAAAAAAAAGTTAAAATATCATTGTAAAGAAAAGAATCCCAAAACACTTTAAACAAGGGGGCAAATTATTATGAGTCTTTTTGAAAATGCGGTTAAACAATTTAACAAAGCTGCGGACGTAATGAACTTACCTGCAGACATGAGGCAAGTTCTCATTCACCCAAAAAGAGAGTTAACAGTTAACTTTCCAGTTAGAATGGATGATGGAACAATTAGAGTTTTTACAGGTCATAGAGTACAACACAATGTTGCAAGGGGACCTGCTAAAGGCGGTATAAGATATCACCAAGATGTTACTCTTGATGAAGTAAAAGCATTAGCATTTTGGATGACTTGGAAAGCAGCTGTTGTAGATATTCCTTATGGCGGAGGAAAAGGTGGAGTTACAGTTAATCCGAAAGAATTATCTGACGGTGAAGTAGAAAGATTATCAAGAAGATTTTTCTCTGAAATTTCTATTATTGTAGGAGAAGAAAAAGATATTCCGGCTCCAGACGTTAACACAAATGGTCAAATAATGGCTTGGTATATGGATACATATTCAATGAACGTTGGGCACTCTGTTCTTGGCGTAGTTACAGGAAAACCATTAGAATTAGGTGGTTCTTTAGGTAGAACTGAAGCAACAGGAAGAGGAGTAAGAATTTGTATTGAAGAAGGTGCAAAATACTTACAAGAAAAAGGAAAATTCACTAAAAAGTTTGAAGAAATGACAGTTGCAGTTCATGGTTTTGGTAATGTTGGTACTTATGCAGCTATTTTGACTGCTGAAGAAGTTGGAATGAAAGTTGTTGCTATTTCTGATCATAAAGGCGGATTATATAAAGAAGAAGGATTCACAGTTGAAGAATTAAAAGACCTTTCAGAAAAAACATTAGCAAGAAAAGTAACTTTGTCAGACGTTAATGAAGGTTTTAAATTAATAACAAACGAAGAGTTGTTAACTTTAGATGTAGATATATTAGCTCCATGTGCTATTGAATCAGTTATAACAGAAAAAAATGCGAACGAAGTAAAAGCAAAATTAATCGTTGAAGGGGCTAATGGTCCTATAAATAATGAAGGCGAAGATATTCTTTTAGCCAAAGATGTATTCATAGTTCCTGATTTCCTTGCAAATGCTGGAGGAGTTACAGTTTCTTATTTTGAATGGGTACAAGGATTACAATGGCATTTCTGGGATTTAGAAGAAGTAAGAAGTGTTCTTCATAGAAAAATGAAACATGCTTTTGATTCAGTTATTAACACAATGAACAAATATAACGTAGATATGAGAACGGCAGCTTACGTTATTTCTATAGAAAGAGTTGCACACGCTACAAAAATTAGAGGAATTTATCCGTGATCATAAAATAAAAAACCCCCATTTGGGGGTTTTTTATTTTATGGCAGTAATCCAAGGATCTATTTCCATAGGTGCTTCAAGATTAATAACTGTTTTAATTGGTAATTTTATCAGTTCATCAACTTCTTCCATAGTTTTTAGAGTAATATTTTTTGAATAGGACTCAAATAGTTTTGCAGCAAAATAATTACCTTTATGACTAGGAAAGACACTTTGAAAACCAATCTCTTTTAACCAGTTTATAAAAGTTTTTCCTGAAGGATGATATAATTTACATACAAAAACTTTTAAAATAAAAGGCTTTAACCTTTGTATCAATTCAACTGAAAACATATTAAAAGTTATTTCTTTGCATTTTTCAAAGTAACTGAAAAATGCTTCTTTGTTTATTTTTAGGGTTAGAGAATATTGTAATGCATATTCTTCTTCAATTCTTCTGTCATACAAAAAAATTTTAATTTTTGAATCATTTATTACAGAAATCCAAATATCATTTTCCTGACCATTTTTATATCTATTCAAAGCTTCATAACCAAACCGCAACTTACCTCCTGGTTTTAAAACTCGATACAGTTCTTTTAACGTTTCTTTAGGATTAGGAGTTTGTTCAATAGATGAAGAAGCAATTATTCCATCGAAAATATCATTTCCAAAAGGAAGTTTTTCGCCATTTTTATAAGTAATAAAATTTGTATTTTTAAAACCAAGTTTTTCAGAATTTTTTCTACATACTTCAATTCTCTTTTGAGAAGCATCTACACCTACAATTTCTTTTGCATAAGGGGCAATTATTAAAGACGGCCAACCATCTCCTGGACCAAAATCTAATAATTTTTTTTCTTCAACATTTGAAATAGAATACATAAAATCAAAAAGTGCTCCTCTGTCAGCCCAATGGAAGATATTTTCTGGGTCAAAAGGTTTATAAATTATAGGAAGAGAATATCCTGATTGAGACTCCATATCATTGTAAAAAAATTCTTCTGAATTTAAATAAATAGGTTTAAATTCTGATATAATGAAATCGAAAACATCCATATTATTCACCTGCCTTTTAATGAAAATTAATTATTTTATGTATAAATAATTTTATCATACAAAACCAATAATAACAAACAATCGGCTATAAATAATATTTTTAATTGAAAAATAAATATTTTTCTTTAAAAATTATGGTATAATATTAACAAAATATGAATTTTTTATTTTTTCGAATAAAAAAGGAGGAAAAATATGAATGCGATTAATATA
>CAYZNB010000101.1:0-11243 GCA_964478535.1 uncultured Thermotogaceae bacterium | reverse complement strand
AACAGAGTAAACTCTCCCAAAAAAATGAAGCAGGTGAAAACCTGCTTTGTTTTTTTGCTTAATGATGATAATGTGATACAATTGAAATATATTTATTATTATTTTCATTTTAAATATGTGGAATTGTATTGTTATTTTAATAAAATTTAAAGTTTTTTTGTTATAATTAGGTGTTAAACGAATAATTTTAGGAGGAATATAAAATGCTTGTTGTAGGAGTAGATCTAGGCGGAATTGAAGTAAAAGCGGGTTTAGTTGATTCAGAAAAAGGAATTGTTAAAAAATATATTTCAAAAACAGAAGTAAGCCAAGGTAAAGAAAAGGTAGTAAAGAATATATGTAAGGCAATTGAAGAGGTATCAAAAGGTTATTCTTTTGAAGCTATTGGAATAGGTTCTCCAGGTTCAATTGATAGAGATTCTGGAATAATAAGATTTTCTCCTAATTTTCCTGAATGGAATGATTTTGATTTGGGTAAAAAGATTTCAGAAGTTTTTAATAAAAAAGTTTATATAGAAAATGATGCAAATGCTTTTACTTTGGGCGAATGGTATTTTGATAAAGCAAAAGGTTGTCAAAATTTTATTACTTTAACGCTTGGAACAGGAGTAGGGTCAGGGGTGGTTTCTAACGGTACGTTTATAACTGGGGCTACTGGAATAGGGCCTGAACTTGGACATTTCCCAATTGTTCCAGACGGTAGAAAGTGTGGATGTGAAAATAATGGATGTGTTGAAAGTCATTGTTCTTCGAAATCTGTAGCGAATATTGCTAAAGAGATGATTTGCAAATATCCAGAATCCGATATTCTAAAGCTTGCTGGAGATATTGAATCAATAGAATCACTTCATGTATTTAAAGCAGCAGAAAAAGGAGATTTTTTAGCAAAGGATATAATTGAAAGAACTACAGAGGTTTTAGCAAGAGCTATTGGAGGATTTATTCATGTATTTAATCCCGAATTGATAGTGATAGGAGGAGGTATGAGTAAAGCGGGAGACGCTCTATTCGTTCCTTTAAGAAATAAAGTCTTAAAATATGTTATGCCAAGTTTTAGAAATACTTATAAAATTGAGCAATCTACATTAGTTGAAAATGCAGGTATTTTAGGCGCTGCTTCAGCAGCTTTTTTTGGTATGAAAGGAGAATAAAATGAAATTTCAAAAAACTTTGACAAACTATTTAATTTTAATAAATGGAGTTATTTTTGTTTTAATGTTTTTATTTGGAGGTTTTAATGCATTTAATAACGCAAGAATTTTAGTTTCTTTTGGAGCTCAATGGGGACCTTTAATAAATAACGGTCAATGGTTTAGGCTTATTACTTCCATGTTTGTGCATGGGGGGATAATGCATATATTTTTTAATATGTATGTTTTATATATTTTTGGTAATTTAGTAGAAAGAGTTTACGGTCCTTATAAATTTTTTTCTATTTATATTATAACTGGATTTGTTGCAAGTTTGGCAACTTATGTATTTAGCCCTATGAGTATTTCTGTAGGAGCATCAGGAGCTATTTTCGGTATGGTAGGTCTTTTGTTTGGTGCGGGATTTAGAGAAGATACTCCAAATATGCTTAGATCTATGACGGGAAAAGCACTTTTACCGATGATACTTATAAATGTTTTTTTAGGTTTTACTGTTCCACAAATTAATAATATAGCACATATTGGAGGACTTGCAGCTGGGTTTACTTTCGGTTGGTTGACTCCGGTTATAATGACAAAAAAAGCTTGGGATATTTGGAAAGTTATTTATTACGTTTGTCTAGCTGTTTCCGCAATCAGTTTTGTTTTACTGTTAATTTTCTTTTTTTTATAAAGGGGGTAATCAATGAAAGATAAATTATATTATAAGGTATCTAGAGATGCGGTTCATTCAGAAATTTTTTTATACCCTTTAGAAATAATTTTTGCAGATACTAAAGCAGTTCAAAGGTTGAGGTATTTAAGTCAACTTGCAGGTGCTGAGTCTGTATATCCGGGTGCAACTCATACGAGGTTTATTCATTCTCTCGGAACAATGCATCTTTCAGGTTTGTATGCAAAAAATATTTATCCTGAAAACCATTCTAAATTTAGAATTTTAAGACTTTCAGGTTTATTGCATGATTTAGGTCATGGTCCTTATTCGCATCAATTTGATGATGTGGTTTATAAAAATATGGGTTTTGATGATGGCCATGATTCATTTAGAAAAATTATTTTACATAATCATTTAACAGATGATTGCTTAAATGTATTAAATTCAATTAAAGATTATAGAACTTTAGATGATTTTTATAAAGATATTTCTTTAACTTTAGAAAAAAAGGTTGATGCTGATAACGTAAAAGATTCTTTAAATGAATTGATGGAAAAAATATTAGAAGTTTATGAAGGAGAAAATACAGGTAGTGTAGATTTCAATTTAATACAAGGTCCTTTGGGAGCAGATAGACTTGATTTTGTTTTAAGAGATTCATATTATGCCGGAACAAGACATTTTGGAACAGGTGCAGTTGATAGGTTAATTAGAAATTCTTTTGTGGAAGGTAATAAAATTTGTTATTCAATTAAAGTTATAGATGATATTTATTCTTCTTTATTTGCACGTTTTATGATGTATAAAAATGTTTATTTTCATAAAACTTCAAGAGCTGCAGATTTAATGATTCAGGAAATTTTAAAAGTTGCATATGAAATTTTAAATCTTTCTGATATGGTAAACAACTATAATGAATTTTTAAAACTAACCGATCAAAAAATAATTAATCAGATAGAATTTTTATATGAACTCGTTTTTGAAAATAAATTTAAAGATAATTCTCTTTCTTTGAATCCAGAAATTTTCAAAAATAGTGAAAAAATTTCTTATGCTTATGATTTAGTAAAAAGACTTAAAAGAAGAGATTTATGGAAATTAGTTTTGGAGAGACCTTTTTTTACAAAAGGTGTTGATCCAACAATAGTTAGTCGTTCTGTTGCACAGGATTCTCTTGAAAAAATTAAAATAAATTTAAAAAATGAAGTAAAAAAAGATATTCCCAACGAAGATAAAGAAGAATTATATTATATTTTAGATAATTTTAATTATTTATTTAAAATTGATACCCCATATAAACTTTCTTTAGTTCATCCTGATGAATTTCTTGCTAATGATGTATTTATAAAAGACATTGATGATGAAGTTATTACTTTTGAAAAAGTTTATCAAAAGTATCCTGCGTATAAGTTAATAGAAAATAACCTTATTCAAATAGTTAGAATATATATAAAAGAAGATAGGAGAGATATTTTAAGGAAATACTCTCTTATTCCAACACAAAAAAAAGCAAGTATAAATACGAGATGGTAAGAACGGAGGGTTTTTATTGAAAAAAATAATTTTAGTTTTATTTTTATTTGTTTTTTCTGCCAATTGTTTTTTTGCTAATTTTTTATTCGATTTTAGTTATGATTTAAAAAATTATTCCAATCAAGAAGACTATAAAAAGTTTAACTATGGATTTAGTTATAACTATAATATGGAAAATAGTTCTTTAGGAATAAATTTAACTTTTGAAGATTATAAAATATTTTTTACAGAGCAAAAAATATTTCTAAGAACTTTTAAATTAAGAACTGGAGAAAAACTTTTTAAATTTAAAGTTCAATTTCCTGTATGGGAAGATTCTTTTAGAATATCTTATGAAATAAGAGGATATGATGATTCTAATCAATTAATAAAGAAAAGAAATTTTTCTAAAGTTGAAGTTTTTGAAGGAGGTCATAACAGTTACTCTTATTCTATTAATACTTTAATCCTTCCTTCAATGCTTTCGGGATCATATGTTTCTGTAAAATCTAACGATTTTTCTTTAAATAGAATTTCTTTTAAACCAATGCGTTTTTTTGAAGTTCCTTTAATCATAAATTATTCAAAAGATTTATTTTTAGGATTCAGAGTAGATAATTTTGATATTTTTTATATGGAAGGTTTTTCTTTTGGATTATCCTACTATAAATCTAAAATAAGAGTTTCAAGTGAAATGACTTTTACTTTGGAAATTTTTGATCAGAGATTTTTAACTTCTTTAAGAGCGATTTTTGACGATGATTTTTATTATGAAATTTTTATGATTAATAAAAAAATTTCTTTACCTATAATTTTTGCTTTTAACAATAAATATGGAGGAATATTTTTTGAATTTTGATAGATGTGCAGTATATATTCATGTTCCTTTTTGCATGAGTAAATGTATTTATTGTGATTATAATTCTATTACAAAACATGAATTTATTGATCAATATTTTAAATTTTTAGAAAAAGAAATTGAAATGTATATTCCAGAAATTGGAGAAAAAGTTATTTCCACTATCTATTTTGGAGGTGGAACACCAAGTTTGGTTCATCCAAGATACATAGAGAAAATTTATAAGAAAATAACTTCTGTTTTCAATAATGATTTAAAAGAAATTACTATAGAAGTTAATCCTGAAACAGTCACGACAGATTTGATGGAATCATATAAGAATATAGGGATTAATAGAATTTCTGTAGGAATTCAATCTGCTGATAATGATGTTTTAAAAATATGCGGTAGATTATACAATGAAAAGAAATTATTTGAATCAACTGAAATTATAAGGAATTTTTTTGATAATATAAATTTTGATTTTATTAATGGTCTTCCTTTAGAAAATGAAAATACATACATCAAAAATCATGAGTTTATAAAATATTTTAAACCAGAACACGTTTCATATTATAATCTTGATATATCATATGAAACTAAATTAAAAAAAATGTTAAGAAAAAAAGAAATAAAATTACCAGATCCCTATTTTGTTGATTTGATGCTAGATAAATCGAATTTATTTTTGAAAGAGATTGGTTATAAACATTATGAAATTTCAAGCTATGCGATTTTAGACAAAGAGTCGACGCATAACCTGTTTTATTGGCAAAATTTTGAGTATTTCGGGTTTGGTGTTTCGGCTGGAGGGTATTATAATAGAAGTAGATATTTAAATATGAAAAATATTTCAGAGTATATAAAATATGTAGAAAAAGGAAAATTCCCTTACGATTTTAAAGTAAAGAATTTATTGTTTGAAGATTTTAAAGAAACTTTATTTATGGGATTAAGATTGATAAAAGGGCTTTCTATAAAAGATTTAAAAGAAAAGTATGGAGAAAAAAATATTGAAAAAGCTTTATTTGCTTTAGAAAAAGATATAGGTGATTTATTAAAAATTAATGAAAATATTTTTATTTCAGAACAGGGGTTAAATTTTTCAAGAAAAGTTTTTGAATATATAGCCTGTATGGAGGATTTTTTTTATGGAGATGAAAGAAAAAGTTGATAATTTTTTAAATGAAGATGCTTTTTTCGTTAAAGAAAATATTAGTAACGATAAAGAAAGTTGGGACAGTTATTTCATGAGAGTAGCTTTACTGGTTAGTGAGCGATCAAGTTGTACTCATAGAAAAGTAGGGGCTGTAATTGTAAAAGATAAAAGAATTTTAGCTACAGGATATAATCAACCTCCTTCAGGATTTCCACATTGTGATGAAATAAAATGTATTAGAGATGTTCTAAATATAAAAAGTGGCGAATATCAAGAAATTTGTTACGGACTTCATGCAGAACAGAATGCTTTGATGCAGGCTGCCAGATTTGGAATTTCTACACTTGATGCTTCGATTTATGTAACTCATCAACCTTGTTCAATTTGTTCACGATTAATAGTTAACTCAGGAATAAAAAAAGTTTATTATAACGAGCCTTATCCGGATTCGCTTTCAAAATTCTTTTTTAAAAATTGTGGGATAGAAATTTTTTCTCTTAAAATATAACTTATCACAAGCATAATAGCGGAGGTGCGTAATGCCATCAACGAAGTATTTTAAATACCTCAGAAAGGACAGAATGACACATGTTTGGTGTCCAGGATGCGGTAATGGAGTAATAATGAAATCGTTTATTGAAGCTGCTGGGAATTTAGGATTAAACAAAAATAAAGTAGCTGTTGTTTCAGGTATCGGATGTTCATCAAGAGTTACAGGTTATTTGGATTTTAATACCATGCATACTTTACATGGTAGAAGTGTTGCATTTGCTTCGGGAGTAAAATTAGCAAGACCGGATTTAGATGTTATAGTTATTGGCGGAGACGGAGATATGCTTGCTATTGGAGGAAATCATTTTATTCATGCATGTAGAAGAAATTTAGACTTAACCGTGATTCTCTTTAACAATTCAATTTACGGAATGACTGGCGGACAGTATTCGCCTACAACTCCTGAAGGAAGTATCGCAGCAACGGCTCCTTACGGAAATTTAGAAGACCAGTTTGACCCTGTTCAACTTGCAATTACTTCTGGTGCAACTTATGTTGCGAGAAGTACTGTGTATCATTTTTTACAAACAACAAAATTTATTGAAAATGGTCTTAAAAATAGAGGAATGTCTGTAATTGAAGTGATTTCAAATTGTCATACTTATTTTGGAAGATATAATAAAATGGCTAAACCTGAAAAAATGATGCAGCATTTTAAAGATAATACTATAACAATAAAAAAAGCTGAAACTATGAATAAAGAAGAATTGAAAGGGAAAATTGTTATGGGAGAATTTAAGAACGAGCCAAGAAAAGGTTATTTAGAAAATTATAAAGAATTAATTGACAGAGTTTCTGAAAGAGGTGAAAATAATGGCTAATAATTTAGCAATTTCTGAGCCAATTTCTATAAGATTTGCAGGAGAAGCAGGGCAAGGTAATATTTTAATGGGAAAAGTTTTATCACAATCTTTAGTAAAAGAAGGATATTGGGTAGTACATACCGAACATTATGGTGCTCAAGTTAGAGGAGGTCTTTCTTTTTGTGATGTTCTTTTTGATGATGACCCTATAGATTTTCCTAAAACAGCTACTTTTGATATTGTTTATTTAATGCATGATTTAGGAATAACTTATATTAATAGTTTAAAAAGAAATGGCGTATTATTTTACGATAATGAATTTGTTAAAAGAATTCCACCTACTGCAAATAGAGTCACTAAGAAAATTTTAGAGTTAAACTGTTCTCAATTAGCCTATAATGAATTGGGAAATATAAATGTTGCAAATATGATCGGGCTTGGCGTTCTTTCTAAAGTTACCGAGATAATAAAATTAGAAACTTTGATAGAAACTATGAAAGAAAATGTAAAAGCTAGTTTTCATGAAATTGATGAAAAAGCTCTTAGAATGGGTTATGAAATTATTGAAAAGAAGTACAGATTGAAATTATCTCCAAATTTAGGAAAACTTGGAAGAGGGTATGAATAATTAGAAAATTCAAAAAAAGTTTAAAAATAGCGTTTGAAGGGCTTTTAGATGTTTATAAAACCCAAAGAAACTTTAGAATTCAAACGACTGTCGGACTTATTGTTTTAGCTATTTCCTTAATCATAGATTTGACAGGGCAACAAATTTTGTGGATTACAATTGCCGTTATGATTGTTTTGCTTATGGAAGGTTTAAATAGTGTTATAGAAAAAATGATGGATTTAATGCATCCAAATTATAGTCCGATAGTAAAATTTATAAAAGATGTTTCCGCTGCAATGGTTTTAATTGCAGCAGTTTTTTCTATTGTTATAGGAACGATAATTTTTGGTGAGTCAATTTTTGATTTGAGTCCAAAATATGGTATAATTATAGCAATAGTTTTTTTGATGATAATTAAAATTTTTTCTAAAAAAGGAGAGGGGAAATGAAAGAAACTAAAGTTCTTATAGTTGACGATTCTGCTTTTATGAGAATGGTACTTAAAGATATTATAGATAAAGAACCCGGGCTGAAGGTTGTTGGAATGGCTAGAGACGGGCTAGAGGCAGTTGAAAAAGCAACCTCTTTATCTCCTGATTTAATTACTTTGGATGTTGAAATGCCTAAATTGAATGGTTTGGAGGCTTTAAAAATAATAATGAAAAAAGACCCCACAAGAGTTATTATGGTTAGTAGCCTTACTTCAGAAGGTGCTTCAATAACTATTGAAGCGCTTGAAAACGGTGCTGTTGATTTTATCCAAAAACCTGCTGGAAGTACTTCTTGGACTTTCAGACAAGTTCAAGATGATTTAATACAAAAAATTAAAGATGTTTCTCAGATTTCTCTTTCAAATATTGTTTCTAAACCTCATAAAGTAATTAAAAAAGAAAGAAAATCATTTATATCTTCGGGAGATAGAGTGCTATTAATTGCTAGTTCTACAGGAGGGCCACGTTCTTTGGACACAGTTATTCCGTTCCTTCCTGAAAACATTGATGTTCCAGTAATTGTAGTACAACACATGCCGCCGGGGTTTACTAAATCTCTTGCAGATAGATTAAATAAAATTTCAAAACTTTCAGTAAAAGAAGCCGAAGAGGGAGATGTCATTCAAAAAAATAATGTTTATATTGCTCCTGGTAATTTTCATTTGGGATTAAAGAAAAATGGAAGCAGTGTTACACTTTTTCTCGAAAACTCTGATAAAATAAATAATGTAAGACCAGCAGCAGACTTTACTTTTGATAGTGCGGCAGAAATTTATAAAGAAAAATGTTTAGCGGTTGTTTTGACTGGAATGGGTAGAGATGGTGCAAAGGGTAGCTTTAAGATAAAGCATTATGGTGGGAAGGTTATAGCAGAATCTAAAGAAACTTGTGTTGTTTATGGAATGCCAAAAGCGGTTGTTGAAGATGGATATGCAGATTTTATTTTGCCTAATGTAAAAATTGCAGATAAAATTGTTGATTTATTGGAGAGTAAATAATGAAAAAAAATTTGATGATTATAATTTTTATAACATTTTTTATATTTGCTTATTCGATGAATGGATATATTTATGAAGTTGTTAGCGGAGATTCTATAATAAAAATTTCTAATAAAACTGGTATAGATATTCAAATTTTGATTCACTATAATCAAGAGCTTGCTTTTCAAAAATATTTGAGTATAGGGCAAAAAATTTTTATTCCAGAAAAAAATGCTTTAGTTTATCAAGTGAAAAAAGGCGACAATTTGATAAAGATATCTAGGAATTTTTTTACAACTGCCGAGATTATTTCTGAATATAATAATTTAAATGACCTTAATTCTATTAATGTTGGTCAAAAATTATTAATTCCACATGATTATGTAGGATCATGCTATAACACTAATCTAGATATGGGTTGGCCTGTTATTGGATATATTTCATCACCTTATGGCATGAGATTCCATCCTATATTAAAAGTTAATAGATTTCACAGCGGATTAGATATAGCAAATTCTATGAATACGCCTATTTTTTCTGTTGTTGATGGTTTTATTACAGAAGTAGGGTATGATAAAAATGGTTATGGAATTTATGTTAGAATTAAAGCCGAAGATAAAATTTTTATGTATGCACATTTAAATAGCGTAAATGTTGTTCCAGGTATAAAAGTTAAACAAGGAAATTTAATTGGGAAAATGGGTACTACTGGACTTTCTACCGGACCGCATCTACATTTTCAAGTTGAAAATTTTAAAGGTGAAACTTACGACCCTCTAAAATATTTAGGGAATATGAACGCTACTTATGACATAAAAATGTTTGATGCTTTTAAAGTTCATATGGGGGGAGAATAAATTTGAAAAGATATAAGAATTTATTAATTTTATTATTTTTATTAATTTCTATTTTTTCTTTTGCTTCAAAAAAAGTTTATATTCAATGGAAGGAAATGGAAAGTAATAATTATTTTAATGAAGATGAAAAAACTTTTATCAGTATGAAATCTGTTTCTAAAAGATTTAATAAAACCATTGACTTTCATAATGATTCTTTAGTTTTAATTAGTCATGATAAATGGAAAGTTTTTTTATTTCCAAGTAATGCTTTAGCTGTTATAAATAGTGTTGAATCATTTAAATTTGAAAAAGAAGATATAAAAATTATAGATAATGATATTTATTTAACACCTGAAATAATGTCAAAAATAATGAATTTAAAGTTGTTGACAAACTCAACAGGATATTATTTAAATCTTCCAGTTGCTACAATACAATCAATAAATACTATAATTCAAAAAAATGCTATTAGAACTATTATTGAACTTTCTGATGATGTTGAGACGGAAATATTTGAGCTAGTCAGTTCATATGGTTATTTACTAAAAATAAAAGGTGCAGAACTTCCTAATGTTCTATATCATCAAGATTATACGGATCCAAAAATTAGTTCTATAAGAGCTTATCATTACACGGAATCTGAAATATGGATTCGAATTGTTTTAAATAGAAAATCAGAATTAAGTACGATTTATGAAACGAGACGTATTATTCTTGATATGACATTTCCAGATATTGAAAGACCAATTCTTGTAATTGATCCTGGACATGGCGGGAGTGATCCCGGCGCTGTAGGATTTGATAATACTTATGAAAAAGATATTGTACTCGAAGTTTCTCTTATGACTGCAGAACTTTTAGAAAAATATGAAATAGACGTTTTTTTAACAAGAGAAACTGATGTTTATATTGATTTATATCAAAGAACGGCTTTTTCTAACAGTAAAGGTGCAGATTTATTTGTTAGCATACATTTAAATTCTTTTCCTGAAATACCAGAAGTTCAAGGAAGTGAAATATACTATTTTGATTTTTCAGAATCAAAATATGCAAGGCAAATTGCATGGAAAGAAAATCTTGATTTTAACATTGATAGAAATCTTATTGAAACTTGGGTAAAAGATAAAAGTAATTCTATAAATGAAAGCGAAAGATTTTCAAATATGATATTAAATAATATTAAAGATAATGGAATAAAACCTAGAGGAGTTTATCCAGGTGAGTTTGCAGTTTTGGCTTATACAAGGGCTCCAGCGGTTTTATGGGAAATGGAATTTTTAAGTAATAAAGAAATTGAAAAAAAATTTTTAGAAGAAAATTATGCCGAAGAATTTGCAGAAATTTTAAAAAAAGCTATAGTTGAATATTTTGATTTAGAATAGAGAAGATTTATCTTCTCTATTTTTTAAATCTATAAATGCTAAAATAAACAAGAATTTTGATTCTATGTATTATTTTTCGATTTTATTACTTTAGAAAAATTGTAGTAAACATTAATAAAAAAGACTTTAAATTATAAATCCTCTCTTGAGTTTTGGCAATCTAAAATTGCTGGAGGAAAAGTTTTTTAATGTAGTGTAACAGCCGCGCTGCACTCCGCACGGCGTTACAGTAATTACGACAACGTTGGTATTTATATTTGGTAAGGAAAAG
>CAYZNB010000100.1:0-11495 GCA_964478535.1 uncultured Thermotogaceae bacterium | reverse complement strand
GAGGTTCCCTTTTTTTCAACCCTTATCTTTTCTTATTACAGGAATGCTCCTTTTTTTACAGAAAAGCTTACATCAATTATACCTCTGCTTTTTCCATAACTCTTTGTCAAATTTTTAATTTCTATAATGTTAGCCATATTTGTTCCTCCTTATAAACCTGACGGTCAATTTTTAAACTTATTGCTTGTTGACTTATTGGTCAAAAATATTTTATCACATATTGACCAATAAGTCAAGGGCAAAAATCTATTTTTGTAAGCTTGTTGATTTTATATTTATTATTATTATATAATTTTAATTATGACATAATGCTGTCAATTTTTTAGATATATAATTATAATATAAAAATGGAGGTGAAATATTGTGGGGATAATAGATATAAACATGGAGAATATAGAAAATAATCATATTTGTTGTGCAATAGGAAATGATAAATTAAATAAAAAAAGAGAGAACACAAAAAAAGATTGGATGAAAGGAAATTTTGATAATGGACTTAAATTTAAAAGACTTGATGAAAGAGGAAAAGTTTTTATAGAATATATGCCTATCGAAACGGTATGGAAGCCGGTTATAGGTGAAAATTATATGATGATAAATTGTTTGTGGGTTTCAGGAAAATTTAAAGGTAAAGGATTTTCTGTTAAACTTCTTGATGAATGTATAAAAGATTCAAAAAATCAAAATAAAGACGGAATAGCGGTTGTATGCAGCAACAAGACTAAAGCATTTTTAACTGATAAAAAATTTTATCTTAAACAAGGATTTGAAGTGGCAGATTATGCAGAGCCATACTTCGAGTTGCTAGTTTTAAAATTTAATGAAAAGGCACAAAATCCAAAATTTTCAGATAAAGCTAAAAAAGGCATTTTTGAAAACAAATCCGATTTCAGTTTTGTATATTCAAATCAATGTACATTTATGGAAGATATAATTTATGATTTGGGAAATTTTTTAAAATCACAAAATAAATATTTTGAAATAATAAAGTTGAATAATTTTGAAGAAGCTAAAGAAAAAGGAAGTCCTTTCGGAACTTTTGGATTGTATTATAAGGGTAAATTTGTTACTCATAGAATTATGAAAGAAAAAGAATTTGAAAAAGAAATATCTAAACTGATATGAAAAGGAGAAAAAAAATGAGCAAAGAATTACATGAAATGACAAATGAAGAGTTATGGGAATTATTTCCAGTCATTATTACAGAATATGATCCGATTTGGAAAGAAAATTATTGTATTGAAAAAGAGCATCTTGAAAAAACATTAGGAAAAGAAAATATTTATAGAATTAATCATTATGGAAGTACTGCTGTTCCAAATCTTTATTCAAAACCAACTATTGATATTTTAGTTGAAATTAAAGAATTCGCAGATACGCAAAAAATAATTGAAAATATGGAATTTATGGGATATATTTATACTCCGCAACCTAATAATGCACCACCGCATATGATGTATATGAAAGGATATACCAAAGAGGGTTTTAAAGGGCAAGTTTATCATGTTCATATTCGATATGCTGGAGATTGGGGAGAATTGTATTTTAGAGATTATTTGATAGAAAATGTTGAAATTGCAGAAGAATATGGGAAACTAAAACATGAATTAATGCAAAAGTTTAAAAACGATCGTGATGCTTATACTGAAGCTAAAACTGAGTTTATTAAAAAACATACTGAAAAAGCCAAAGAAAATTTTAAAGGAAGATATGAAATTAAGAGATAAAAAATATTTATAACATGTGAAGAAACAAAAAGAAAAATCAAATATGATTTTTCTTTTTGTAAATTAAATAATAGGGTATTATCTTAAAGTGATTAATTTGTTGATAACTTCTTCTAATTTTTTATGTTGATTGTAAATTTCTGAAAATTTAGAAAATTGTTCTTCATTTGAAACTATCATTTCTTCTACTGATACGGTATTTTCTTGTGAAATATTAGTGATTGTATTTAACTGTTTTGTGATTGTATCAAAAGAATTAGATAAGGTGCTAATCATTTTTTCAAGATCATTTGATTTTCCCATAACGCTATTTGTGTTTTCTTCAACTTTAATCATGATATTTTTTACCTCATCTGATTCTTTACAACTTTCTATAACGCTATTTTGAGAATTTTTAATTCTTAAAGTCGCTTGTTTAGATTGTTCGGCAATTCCTTGAAGTATTCCACTAATGTTTTCGTTAGACAATTTTGATTCTTCCGCTAATTTTCTTATTTCATCAGCAACAACAGCAAAGCCTTTTCCAGCTTCTCCAGCTCTTGCACTTTCTATAGAAGCATTTAAAGCAAGTAAATTTGTTTGTTCGGCAATACCATTTAATATCTTTAAAATATTTTCTATTTGATCAATTTGATGAATTAATTCATTCATTATTGAAACAGATTTATTTATATCTTCTTCAACCATATGCATTTTCTTATTTAACTTTTGCATTTGAACATTTCCTGAATTGGAAATTGAAAGTGTATTTTCTGAAACAGAACGCATTTTGTTAGAGTCCTTAAAAATTTCAGTTAATTTTTCGTTATCGTCTTTCATTTCATCATTTATTTTTAAAACACTGTTCGATTCTTTTTCAATACAATTTCCAACTTCTTGAAATGATTTGGTCATAGATTCAGATATTTCCATAGTCGAATCAATATTTTTTCTTAATACAGAGCTAAATGAAGCAAGAATATCTACAGAATCTTTTATTTGAATTATTAAATTTTCATTCTCTTTATTTGATTTTTCTAAACTTAATTGATTATCATTTATTTCATTACGCATTTTTTGGCTATTTCTACATTGTAAAACTAGTAAAATGACAGATAATCCGATAATAAAATTAAAAGTGAAAATATTGCCTATTCCCGAATAATTTGGGAATATAAGATCATTGTAGTTATGAAAAGCATAAGTTGAAATTAAAATATTTATAACGCCAGATAGAATGACAGGTTTATAATCTTGATAAAGCGAAATTAAAAAAAGAGATAAATAAATTGTCAAATAAGAGAAAACCCCAGGAGTAAATTCAACAAATGAAAAAACGATACTTTGAATACCTAAAACAGATAAATACATTACTAAATTAGGTGCTTTTTTTGTTTTAATTAAATAAAACAAAATAATTGAAAACAGTCCGCCAATTCCTCCGATAATAATTAACGAGCTAGCTCCTTTTTTGGTAATAAGGTTTTCTACAATACCTAAACTAACACTTAAAACAAAAAGACTTAACATTAACTGATTTTTTCTATGCAATTCTTTTGTTAAAGACACAAAAACTCCCCCTTAAAAAATAATATATTTTTAATAGATTATATAGACAAAAAAGGGGTAAGTCAACAAAATAAAGACAAAACGTTTTTTTTAGGAATTATAAGCTACATAAAAGCATCACTGTCAAATTTCAATTATCAAAGTTTTCGATATTTCATTTACGTAATCATCATTTTTTAAAGGTTCTTGAAAATTATTTTTCCAAATATCTATTTTTAAAAGCTCAGAAAAATCTCCGAAAAAATTTTTAAATACATTTTTTTTGGTAATATAAGTGGTATCTTCAAAAACGAATATAAGTTTTTCAAGATTGTTTATTAATATATATGCAGATAAAGAATTGTAAATCAAAGACTTTAATAAATGGTTATTATCAATATTTGATGAAATTTCTTTGTATTCAATTTGGGCTGTAAGATTTTCTGGAAAAAGCTGAAATGTTTTATCTATTTCTTTAAGCGGTAAATTATTAAACAAATTTGATAAGTTTGAAGCGTTTCCCATATATAGATGTTTATATTTCATAACACTTTCAAAATCATGAGTTTCAGGGTTTTGCTGCATCAAAATATAATTTTTATGTTTTTCATTATTTTGAGGTATTACTACAAGTCTAAAATAGCCGTATAAAGAAACTCCTGCTATTAATAATACGACAATTAAAATATTTTTAATTTTCATAATTTTTTACCTCATAATTTTTTAATAAATTAAAAGATTTTTGAAAAATTAATGGAAATACTAAAGTTAATGATATTATCAAATATCTAAAAACAATTAATCCTAAATTGTAAGGTCCATTTATTATAATAGGATTCGAGAACCATATATTACTTGCAAATTGAACCGCAGTTAAAGTAGAAAATGCCGTTAAGAAAAACAATAGCCATATAAACCAAAAAATATTTTTTGCCTTTTTAATTTTTAAATAATTAATACTCTTTCTTTTTAAAACATAATCAGGATTTTTTTTCATCAAACAAAAACAATACCATAATCCTGTGATTAAAATAGAAAAAAATAAAAGTATTCTTAAGAAAAATCCTGTATTAAAAATAATAGAAGGAATAGAAATTATCCAAGCACTTAAAAGATAAATTAAAGAATACTGTAAAGCTTCTTTTTTAATTTTATTAATTTCAACAATTATATTTTCATCAATTAAATGATCTATATTTTTTATACTGTTTTTCGCTTTTTCAATTGCTTCAAATTCGCTCAATCCACTTTTTATAAGGTCATTTTTTTTATCTACAAGATTAGATAAAATTTCTTCTTTTAAATCAGAATAATTTTCGTTTTTAAATCTTTTAAAAAGTTTTTCCACATAAATTTTTAATTCGCTCATATAATTCTCCTTTCTTTTTTTAATTAAGTAATAAATCAATTATTTCTTTTGCAATTAGCCAGTCATTAAAAGATTTTTCTAATTTTTCTCTTCCAGAATCTGTTATCTTATAATACTTTCTTCTTCCCCCAAGAGATTCATCTCCCCAATAAGAATTAATAAAATTACCTTTTTCTAATCTTTTTAAACTCGTGTAAAGAGAAGGTTCTTTTAATTCGTATTTTTTATTACTTTTCAATAAAATAGATTTTATTATTTCATATCCATAACTATCTTTTTCAGTTAACATTTTTAAAATAAAAGTGTCTATATGACCTCTTATCAGATCGCTATTGAAATTACTAATAATAAAAATCACCTCCCAAAAAAGGATATCACAAATTACTATGTGTGTCAAGGTACTATTTGTTAAATACATATAATAAAAAAGCCTTTCAAAAGAAAGGCTTAAAAAATTTTGAATTGTATTAAAATTAATTTTTTATGATAAACTTTATTAATAAGAATATTTTTCTATTATTTCATCATAAGTGCCATTAGCTTTTATAATTGAAAGACCTTCATTGAAGTCTATCATATGTTGTTCGTTAACAAAAGCAACACGATAATGAGTTGAAGGAAAAGTGAAGTATTCTTTAACAGGAATAGTTGAATCTACAGCAGTATTAGAATCAAAAATAAAATATCTTAATATTCGAAAATCTCCAACTGCTAAATCAAGACGATTATTAAAAAGCATTTTTATTTGAAGGATTTGTTGAGATGTTTCGGAATAATTTTTATTTGATTTCATGACTTCTCGAAAATCCTCTCCAAGAACTACTGTAGCATGTTGAAAAGCTACAATAGAATAATCTTTGAAATCATTAATATTATTAATTTCGAAATTACTAGAAGTTAAACCAAGAGCTATATTAGTATAAGTTATATAAACATCAGAAAGATATTTGCCAGTTTCATGTGAAGGCAAAATAGTTGCAGCCGCATCAACAATACCAAATTTTATAGTATCAACCATTCGTGCTAAAGGGAAAAGTTGAACTTTTACAGAATACCCTTTAGTCTCAAGAGCAGATACTATTATTTCATATTCAATTCCAGAAATATTTCCTTCTTCATCTTCCATTACATAAGGAGGCACGGGGCGTAAAGCTAGTAATATATCATTTGAAAATAACCCTAAATTCAAAAAACAAAAAATTATAATGATAAAAATCATTTTCATAAAATCACCTGCAATTAAATTCTTATTTTAAAAAAGATTAATAAAACTGATATATAAAGTAAAAAATGAAATGGTTTTTAATTAAGATAATAATATTATACCACTTTTCTTAAAAAAATTTTAATTTTATTTGGAGGGAAAAAATGAAGAATAAAAAAGAATACAGTGTTTCAACACAAAAAATTTTAGCAGCTATAAAGATTATACCTTCTGGAAAAGTTGATACATACGGAAATGTTGCAGATAGAGCGGGATTAAGAAATGGAGCAAGATTAGTTGTTAGAGTGCTTCATACTTTGTCAGAATCAGAAAAATTACCGTGGTATAGAATAGTTAATAAGCAGGGGAAAATATCACTTGAAGGAGAAGGAGCTATTTTACAAAGAAACCTTTTAGAAATAGAAGGAGTAATTGTAAATGATGATAAAATAGATTTAGAAAAATACGGATTAAAATGATAATTTTGGAGGTCGAAAGATGAAATTAGTAGAACCAAATATTGATTACAAGAATTCTTTTTTAGAATATGTTGAAGAAGTGACAAAAACAGGTTATGAATCAGGAAGATATTATAAAAAAGCACAAGAAAATTTTGAAGAATTTATTTTAGATCTCCACAATTTTGCAAAAGGAATTAATATTGAAGAAGATTGGTGTTCTTATAACACATATTGGCTTGTAGACGATGAAAAAAGCTTTTTAGGAGCATTTAGAATAAGGCATAATTTACATACAGATTTTTTAAAAAGAATTGGCCATATAGGTTATGAGATAAATTCTAAATATAGAAAAAAGGGTTATGGAACAAAAATTCTTGAATTAGGATTAGTTGAAGCAAAAAAATTAGGACTAAAAGAGGTTTTGCTTACTTGTGATGAAGATAACATAGCATCTAAAAAAATTATAGAAAAAGCAAAGGGTATATATTTAAAAACTTTTTTTGATCAAGATTATAAGAAAAATAGAATACAATATAAAATTTTATTAAATTGAAAATATTTTGGAGGTTTGATTAGATGAAATGTCATATTATAATTATAGGTTCAGAGCTGCTTAATGGTAGAATGATTGATACGAATAGCAGTTATATTGCTGAAGAATTAAATAAATATGGAATTGAAATAACAGGGAAATCTATTGTTGGAGATAAAAAAGAAGATATAATTTCTGTTTTAAAAAAATTTTATAATGAAAACGATATTCTTTTATTATCTGGAGGTTTAGGGCCTACGATTGATGATATAACTAGAGATGCAGTAGCGGATTTTTTAAAAAGTGATTTAATTTTTTCGGATATAGAATTCAACAAATTAAAAAACAGATTCATCAGAATGGGAATAGAAATGCCTGAAAGAAACAAAAGACAAGCTTTATTTCCAGAAAATTCTAAAATTATATCAAATGATAAAGGTTCAGCTCCTGCATTTTATGTGGATAAAATAGCAGTTTTTCCGGGAGTTCCAATTGAATTAGAAAATACGTTTAATAAATTTATAAAAAGATTTGCTGAAGAGAATAATCTTAATTCAAATATTTATATAAAAGATATTCTTGTTTGGGGTTTGCCAGAATCTGAACTTGAAAAGAGAATTTTGGATATTGTTGAAAAAGAAGAAGAAGTTTTTGTAGAATTTTTAGTTAAAGATTTCGGAATAATAGTTAGATTAATGTCAGATGAAACTTTAAAAAATAAATCTGATAATATTAAAGAAAAAATATATGAAAGAATTGGAGAATATATTTTTGGAGAAGATGAAGATAGATTAGAAAATCTTTTAAAAAAAGAATTAGAAAAATATAATTATACTATATCGCTTGCAGAATCATGTACTGGAGGTTTAATAACTTCTCATCTTGTATCCGTTTCAGGAATATCTCAATTTCTAAAAGAAGGATTGATAGTTTATAGTAATGAAGCAAAAGTTGAAAGATTAAATGTAAATATGAATACTATAAAAGAATTTGGTGCTGTAAGTAGTGAAACGGTTAAAGAAATGCTTGAAGGTCTTAAAACAGATACTGGAATAGCAGTTTCAGGAATAGCAGGGCCTGAAGGTGGTACAGTTGAAAAACCTGTGGGAACAGTTTATATAGGTGTAAAAATTAAGGACAATTACGAAATAAAAAAACACTTTTTTAGAGGTGACAGAGAAAGAATAAGGCAAAGAGCGGCTTTAACAGGAATAAATGAACTAATAAATTTTATTAAGAAGGTGAATAAATGAAGTTGAAAAATTTTAATGTTGATTATTTAGAAAACATAGCAGAAGCATTTGAAGAAAAAGAATCTTTTGTGAATTCTATTAAAAGAATGTTTAATGACGGGGTAACAAAAGATGAATGGTGTTGGGTTATGGAAGAAGAAGAAATTTTTTCTGTAATAATTTATGCCGTATTTGATAAAGAACTCGAAATAGTGTATATTAATATAAAAGATTTTAATAATTCAGATATTTTAAAAGAAAGTTTGATAAAAATGATAAATAAAGGCTTTAATGAAATAGGCACACATATTTATTCAGATAAAATTAATTATCTGAAATATATTAAATTGTTTCAAAATAATAAATTTGAGATTATACAAGAAAAAAAGAGTTTTTTACTTGAAAGCGTTGAAAAATCAATTTCACCAAATAGATTAACTTATTTATCGTTAGAAGAAGTGGGAGAAGAAAAATTTATTAAAGCTATAATGGAAGTTACAAAAAATACTTTAGATCAAGAAGATTTATTATGTATAGAGGAATATGGCGAATATCAAGCTGCTATTAACTATTTTAATCAGTTAAAAGGGATTGATTATAATGAAAAAATGTGGAAATTAGCTTATAAAGATGATAAAATGATAGGGCTGATTATTCCTCAGGTATTCAGTAAAGTTACGGGGGCTATTAATTATATTGGGGTTATTCCTGAAAAAAGAGGAAATGGATATATAATTGATTTATTGAATAAATGTATTGACATTTTAAATGAAGAAGGAATCAAAAAAATAATAGCGGATATAGATGTAAATAATTTTCCTTTAGAAAAGGCTCTTCAAAAAGTAAATTTTAAAATAGATAGTGAAATGGTTGTTTTAAAATTAAAATAATTTAATAGGAGTTAAAAATGAATAAAATTATAATTGTTCAACACTGTCAATCAGAACATCATATTAATGATTTGTCTGGTGGATGGACTGACACTCCATTAACAGAATTAGGTAAAGAACAGGCAGCAAAAATTGGAGAAAAGCTAAAAAAATCAATTAATCCATATGATTTTGTATTATATTCTTCAGATCTTATGAGGGCATATCAAACAGCGGAAGTTATTAGAGAATATTTAAATTTAGATATTGTTAAAGAGAAAGATTTGAGAGAAATAAATACAGGAATAGCTGCGGGAAAAACAAAAAAATGGGTTAAAGAAAATGAAAATAAAACTACTTTTGATTATTATGATATCGATCATCAGTCTTTTGAAAATGCAGAAACACCAAGACAGTTTTATAAAAGAGTGCATAAGTGTATGGAAAGAATTTCTTCTAATGAAGAAAAGAATTTGCTTTTAGTCACTCATGGTGGAACAGTATCAAATATTTTATATTGGTGGTTAAAATTTAATCCCGAAATTATTAGAGAAACGTGTTTTTTAAGCTCGCCAGCTAGTATAACGATTCTTTCGAAAAGCAGATTTAACCAAAATGCTATGAGTATTTTTAATGATACTTCGCATCTAAAATTTATTTAAAAATTATCGATTTAGAAGGGAGAAAAAATTATGTCAAATGAAGAAAATTTATATAGAAAATCGGCATTTTTGTACGATTTAGATATGAGAGATATTGTTAAGTCGGATATTCCATTTTATATAGAATATGCCGAAAAAACAAAAGGGAATATTTTAGAATTAGCTTGTGGAACTGGAAGAGTTTCAATTGAGTTAGCAAAAAATAATTACAGTGTAGATTGTTTAGATTTATCAAAAGAAATGTTAGCTGAATTTGAAAAAAAGATAAATGATCTTGACGATAATTTAAAAAATAACATTAGACTTATTCATGGAAATATGAGTGCATTTAATTTAAATAAAAAATATAATTTAATTATTATTCCATTCAGAAGTTTTCAAACATTAACTAATGAAAAAGATATTTTAAATTCTTTAAATTGTATATATAGCCATTTGAATGAAGAAGGAATTTTTATAAAATTTGATGAAAGAAAACCACGGAGTCTTTAGCTCCGTGGATGAATTTCATCAGTAATCTACTCAAATTTGTTTCGAAAATCGCTTGCGATATTATAGAGATGGAGGTGAAATAGCGTGTTGAAAACATACAAATTTAGATTATATCCTACAAAAAATCAAGAAGTTCTATTAGAAAAACATATAGGGACTTCAAGATTCGTATACAATTTTTTTCTAAACTATTCAACTAATTGCTATAAAAACACAAAAACCTCCACAAACTATTATAATTGGGCAAATCAATTAACCAGACTGAAGAAAACTGAGAAATATTCTTGGTTAAATGAAATTAATTCTCAATCACTTCAAGCTAGTCTTAAGAATCTTGATAAAGCTTACAAATGTTTTTTCAAAAAACAAGGTGGATATCCTAATTTTAAATCAAGGCATAAAGCTAAATGGTCGTTTGAAGTGCCTCAAAACGTTAAACTTGAGCTTTCTGAAACGAATGATAAGTTTGGATATTTAGTTATGCCAAAATTCATCAAAAGTCCTATTAAAACGAGAGTTCATAGGATTATGCCTATTGATTACAAAATTAAGACAGCTACAATTGTTAAATCCAGAACAAACAAATATTACGTTTCATTAGTTTTAGAATATCAACCACAAGGTAAATTATCATTTAATACTTTAGATGCTGAAAATAGCATTGGTATTGATATGGGAATCGCTGATACATTAATACTTTCGAATGGCGAAAAATATAATTTCCCGATTAATTCTAAAAAGTATGATAAAAAACTTCGACATTGTCAGAAAAGTTTGGCTAGAAAGTATCGTAAAAATCAACCTCATTCTAAAAACTTTGAAAAAGCTCGTGTTGAGTTAGCTAAAGTTTATGAAAAAATATCTAATATCAAAGATAATTGGATTCATCAAACTACTAAAAAGTTGATCGCCGAAAACCAAAGTGATTATTACTTTTTAGAAAATTTGAATATCCAAGGTATGTCTAAAAATCATAAACTTGCGAAAGCGGTTCTTTTCCAAAGTTGGTATAAATTTAAAGAAGTATTGTCTTACAAAGCCAAATATTCCGGAAAAGAAGTTGTTTCAATTGGTAGATTTGAACCATCAACTAAAACTTGCTCAAATTGTGGTCATATAAATAACGATTTGACTTTGAAGGACAGGTCTTGGATTTGCCCTGAATGTCAATCTGAACATGAACGTGATATTAATGCGGCTATTAATATTAGAAATTTCGGGATAAAACAGTTAGCTGCTGTATAAATTAGCTCTACCGCAGGAATTGCGGGATGTTAAGCCTTTGGAGATTGTGTAAGACTCGAAATTTGAGCAACGGTCTATGAATTAGGAAGCCATTGAGTCTTTAGCTCAATGGTAGTTCACTTGAATGTCCTAATTGTGAAAAAGCATTAAATTTAAATGCAGAAAAAATTGAAAA
>CAYZNB010000099.1:0-11655 GCA_964478535.1 uncultured Thermotogaceae bacterium | reverse complement strand
AAAGATTCTCAATGAGAAAGCGTTATTCCTGTCCAACTTTTAGCTTTCCAACTTTTTATGATATAATTAAAAAGAAAAAAATTCTAAAATTAATATTTTTCTATTATACTAAAAAAGGAGTTGAGATTATAAATGAAAAAATTAAAAGGTAAATCAATGGAATGGGATGGAGAAAAACTAATTTTAATTGATCAAAGATATTTGCCGCTTGAAGAAATTTATTTTGAATGCACAGATTATAGG
The DNA here is from genome assembly GCA_964478535.1 of uncultured Thermotogaceae bacterium. Lineage (GTDB taxonomy): Bacteria > Thermotogota > Thermotogae > Petrotogales > Petrotogaceae > CAYZNB01. The sequence continues at coordinate 11,412 of CAYZNB010000099.1, read as the reverse complement.
GAAACAGCTATCTCTATAAAAGATATGATAGTTAGAGGTGCTCCTGCTATCGGGGCAACGGCAGCTTTCGGTTTTTATTTAGGTACAAGAGAATTTAAAATTTTACCAGTAGAAGAATTTAAAGAAAAAATGAAAGAAGTAAAAGAAACTTTGGCTTCAACAAGACCTACAGCGGTAAACTTATTTTGGGCACTTGATAGAATGGAAAAAAGAATGGAAACACTTCTTGAAGAGCAAAAAGATTTAATTATTGTATCAGAAAAACTTTGTTTGGAAGCGCTTCTAATTGCCGAAGAAGATATAATGATAAACAAAATGATTGGGGAATTTGGCTCTCATTTGTTAAAAGACGGAGATACTGTTTTAACTCATTGTAATGCTGGAGCTTTGGCTACTGTTGATTATGGGACAGCATTAGGTGTAATAAGAGCCGCAGTAGAAAAAGGTAAAAATATAAAGGTATATGCAGATGAAACAAGACCTTATTTGCAAGGTGCGAGGTTAACTGTTTGGGAGCTTATGCAAGACGAAATAGATACAACTTTAATAACAGATAATATGGCTGGTTGGGTTATGAAACAAGGAAAAATTGATGCTATTATTGTTGGTGCAGACAGAATAGCTGCAAATGGTGATACAGCAAACAAAATAGGTACTTATTCAGTAGCTGTTTTAGCAAAAGAGCATAACATTCCTTTTTATGTTGCAGCTCCTTTATCTACAATTGATATGAATACAGAATCGGGAGATTCAATTCCTATAGAAGAAAGAACTCATAATGAAGTTAGATTTTGTCATAAAACAAAGATGGTTCACGATAATGTAAAGGTTTTTAATCCGTCTTTTGACGTAACTCCAAATGATTATGTTACAGCAATAATCACTGAAAAAGGCGTAATTGAAAAACCTTATAATGAGAATCTGAAAAAATTATTTTCCTAAAAATGACATAATATTCCAAATAATGACATTTCATCATTTTTTTTAATAAAAAGACTTTTTTATATAGTAAAATATATTTATAGATAGTCTTATCAAAAGCGAACTTAAAAAGTTCGCTTTTGTTGAAATAAGAATTAAAAAATAACTTTTTTGAAATAAAAACGAAAAGAAAAAATTGTATTCTATAGTTAGTTACTTGAGTAATTAACCGTGCGAAAATTTATTCTTATTTAGGGAGGCTTTGTTTATGGATAATATTATTCGAGTTAATGGATTAAAAAAACATTATAAAGAAATTAAAGCTGTTGACGGGATAGACTTAGAAATAGGAAAAGGAGAAATTGTAGCCATATTAGGGCCTAATGGTGCAGGAAAAACTACAACAGTAGAGACTCTTGAAGGATTAAGAAAACCAACTTCTGGAGAAATTTTTTATTTTGGTAAAAAAATTTCTAGTGTAGATCAAGAAATAAAAGAAAGAATCGGAGTTCAGCTTCAAAGTTCTACTTTTTTTGCAAATTTAAAAGTATTTGAAATAATAGATTCTTTTGGCGGTTTATATAAAAAAAGAGTATCTACAGAATCACTAATTGAGAAATTTAATTTGAAAGAAAAAGAAAAAACTTTGATTAAAAATCTTTCTGGCGGGCAAAAACAGAGAGTAGCTCTTGCTTGTGCGGTGGTAAATGATCCAGATATTGTATTTTTAGATGAACCTACTACAGGACTTGACCCTCAAGCGAGAAGACATCTTTGGGATTTGATAGAACAATTAAAAAAAGACGGAAAAACAGTAATATTGACTACACATTATATGGAAGAAGCTGAATATTTGGCAGATAAAGTGTATGTAATAGATCATGGTAAAATAATTGCTAAAGGGACTGTACAGCAGCTTATTTCAACATTAAATATGAGTTCCGTAATTTATTTTACTTTTGATGAAGAAAACGGCGTGAATCCTGTAGAGTTATTCAACGGAAAAGTAAAAATTGAAAATGGAAAGTATGAATACGAAACAAATGAAGTTGAAAAATCTCTTATCGAAATATTTGAAATATCAAAAAACAAAGAACTTAAAATTGAAGATTTACATGTAAGAAAACCAAATCTTGAAGATGTTTTCCTCCATTTAACCGGAAGAACATTAAGGGAGTAGGTGAAAATTTATGAAATTAAAACATCTTACGATTGCTATGGCAAAAGATAATTTTAGACAATTTGAAATTGTTTTTTGGACTATAGTTTTTCCAGCAGCAATGTTTATATTTTTTACAACGGTTTTTTCAGGGGCTTTTGATCAAGAAACTTCTGAGTTGAATCTTAAAATTGGTGTTGTATATGAAGAAACTTTGACGGGAACTACAAAAGAAATTTTTGGAGAATTGTTTAAAGGCCTTGAAGAAGATGATAGCAATACTTTCAATATAACTTATTTTGATAAATCTGATAATTATTTAGAAGAGTTGAGAGCAAGAAATTTAGATGTGATTATTTTTTTTCCAGAAGGTTTTAACAGACTTAATTTAGGTTTTATACTTCAAAATATAGAAGTTCCAGATATAAAAATTCTACATACTTCAAGATCTATTTCCACTTTGGGTAGAGATATCTTAAACTCTATAATGGATGAAGTGAATTTGAGAATAAATACTTTTGGTCAAGATGTTGAAATGAATATTCAAAAAGTTTCTTTATCTTCAAAAGAAGGTGTGGATTTTAATTATCTTGATTTTATTTTTCCTTCAATGCTTATAATGGCGATAATGACAGTATCTTTTTTTAATATGCCTTTATCTATTGTGGATTATTCTTCACAGGGAATTTCAAAAAGAATTAGTATAACCCCTGCTAAAAAAACAGATTATTTTTTTGCTTTTTTAATTTCTCAATTTTTAGTTCTTATTTTATCCATAATATTACTGTATTTTATGAGCAGATTTTATAATATTTCTAAAGAAATGTATTCTATAAAATTTTTTGGTTTTTTACTTTTTAGTATTTTAACATCATTATCTTTTGGATTGCTTTTTGCATCGTTCTTTAAAAAGATTTCAACTTTAAGTGCTGTAACTAATGTCATGTACTTTTTAACTATGTTTTTAAGTGGACTTTATTTCGACGTTTCTAATATACCGATGTTTTTAAGATGGTATACTTTAATAAATCCTATGACTTACCTTGTTAATGGCATGAGAAATATCTTAAATTTAAAATCATTGGAAGCAAATATGATAATAATTCCTTTAATATGGTTTTTTGTTGGAATAATTGTTTTCTCTTACAATTTGAAGAAGGTGAAGGAATGATGAATAAAAGATTCTTAAATTTAATAAGTGTATTTATAAAAGAAACTTTTAGAGATAAATTAGATGTTTTTTTTACTTTGTTTTTTCCTGTTTTTTTCCTTATTATTTTTGGAACTATATTTATTTCTCCGCAAGATAGTGTGGAAAAAGAGCGTTTATATGTTTTTGGGATTTATGGTAATTATATTGAAGACGTAGAAAAATATTTTGAACCACATGAAGTAATATTTTATGAAAGTCTTGAAACTTTGAAAAATGATATAGAAAGTAGAAAACTATCGAGCGGTATAGAGTTTATTGAAAAGAATGATGTGAAAGTATATTCAAATGAGTCATTTAATGAAGCGAGAGAATCTATAAATGTAGGTATGGTAATTGAAAATGCTGTAAAAAAATATGCGATAGGAGCAAAACGTGATTATTTTAATGTAAATAATCAATTAGAAGGTCTTGGCAGAGTTGTAGGAACTGATATTGATTATCTTTTGACGGGAGTATTATCTCTTTCAATTCTTTCTGGAGGGATGTTTTCTATAATAGGTGTTTTTGGAAGATATAAAAGAGAAGGAATAATCAAAAGATTTATGGTAACTCCTGCAAAACCTTGGGAATTTGTTGTAAGCTCAAGTTTTACAAAAGTTTTATTGAATCTTGTGTCAATCTTTATTATAGTGCTTTTAGCAAGGCTTTTCTTTAACGCAAACTTAGATTTCAATTGGATAACTTTTTTATTGGTTTGTATTTCATCTACAATAGGTATGATGGGATTGGGAGTTTTGATACTCATTATTTTTAAAAAAACAGAAGCATCATATACAGCATCTTCTGTGTTATATACAATAATGACATTTTTTTCTGGTATTTATTTTCCAGTTCAATTTTTACCTTCTCAAGTGAGGTGGATAAGTCATATTTTGCCCGTAACATATTTGACAGACGTTTTGAGATATGTTTCTGGAATAGAAGATATGTCTTTTATTAAATTTATTACTATAAATCTAGTTTTTATTTTTGCTGGAATAATATTATTATATACAGCTTCAAAAATTTATGTAACTTCAGAAAAAAATATAACTACTTAGGAGGATTTTGAAGATGATTAAAGCGGTTAATTTGACAAAAAAATTTGGAGATTTTAAAGCTGTAGATAATGTGAATTTAAACATTAAAAGCGGAGAAATCTATGGTTTTTTAGGACCTAATGGAGCGGGAAAAACAACTACAATAAGGATGCTCACAGGGTCTTTAAATAAAACTTCAGGAGATATTTTTATTTTAGATAAAGATTTTTCTAAAAATGAGATTCTTCTCAAAAGTCAATTAGGTGTTGTTCCTGATGAACCTAAAATGTATGAAAATTTAAAAGGTACGGAATATATTGAGTTTATAATTGGAATTTATAAATGCAATAGAGATGAAACTTTAAAAAGATTTAAAGAATTATGCGAAGCTTTTGATATTGATTATCTTAACAATTATATCGGAGATTATTCTCATGGGATGAAACAAAAGCTTATGGTAACATCAGTTTTAATGAGAAGACCAAAAGTTATTTTTCTAGATGAGCCTACAGTGGGTCTTGACGCAAGATCGGCAAAAATTTTAAAAAATCTTTTAGAAAAATATAAAAGCGAGGGAAGTACTATATTTTTAACTACTCACATACTTGAAATTGCAGAAAAAATGTGTGATAGAATTAGTATAATATCAAATGGGAAAATTTTAGCGGAAGGAAACATGGAAGAATTAAGAAATATGGCTAATAAAGAATCCGGAACATTAGAAGATATTTTCTTAGAATTGACAGATTCAGGTGAATTAGACGATATAATCGAAGAATTATAAGGATGTGTGAATATGAATGATTTAAAATTATTGTTAAAATATTCTTTTAAAAATAAAAACAGACCTAAACCTAATAAAAAGGGAAAAGTTAAAGAAATGGGAGTTTTTGCTCCTATAATTCAGTATATTATGCCCGCATTATTATTTGGACTTACTTTAGCTCCTGTTATGTATATGTCTTTTAAAAATCTTAATATTCCATTAGCAGATATGGGAATAGATAGTAATTTTAATTTTTTAGATTTTATGTTTTCAACATCATTTTTAGGATTGGGAGTTTTTTTCTTTTTAAATTTTTCTCCATCTATAATAGTTAATCTTTTTGATAGCGATATGACAAAGCTTCATTTAGTTATGCCAGTAAAAAAATCTACAATATTTTTTGCAACAGCAATAGATAGTTTTGTCATGGCAGCATTACCTTTAGGAATGCTAATTCCTATAATTGTTGTATATTCTATAATTTTAAAAATAAATGTATTTTTTGCAATTATGGCTACTATAGGATTTATTTTATTTTTAGTTGCAATATCTCTTTTAGGTGGAGTAATTATGTCTTTTTTTATGGGAAAAACTGCTGCTAAAAGATTTGCAATGCTTTCTTACTTTGGGTCTGTAATTTTATATGTTTTTGCAGCAAATTTTATGTCGCCTGATAGATTTGTAACTGATGATCTAGACGCTTTTGTAATATATTTAACAGAATCTATGAATTTCTTGCTTCATAATTTTTGGCCACATACATGGTTTATAAAAGCTATGAATGGGGATATATTAAATTTACTTATTTTATTGGGAGTAGGAATAGGACTTATAATTTTCATTGTTCAGGTTTCAAACAAATTAGATCTTATTGCGGGGTCTAAAAAGGTTAAAAATAAAGCGATAAAAATTAAACAAAGTAAATTCCCTATTATTTTCAAAGATATGAAATTATTAGTTAGAGATGCTCAATCTATATTTATGCTTTTATACCCCATAATACTTCCTGTAATATTTTCATTTACCGGAATGAACTCTTTAACTTTTATAACTATATTCTTTGTTATGATTTCTTCTTTTTATTCATCTTATTTAACGGTATTGATGCTTGTAGAAGAAACAAAAATATGGCCTATTCCAAAACTTTATCCTGTGAAAATAAATAATATTGTAAATTCAAAAATATATATTCCTGTATCTATATTTTTCTTAGAATACGTAGCTATTTATATCGTTTTAAGTATAATGAATAGGTTTGAAATAATAGGTTTGGTATTTATGATTCCTATGTTGATTATTCTTTATTATTCCTCTTTAATAGGGGCAGGAATGTATTTGAAAAACCCTAAGAGAGATGTAAAACAAAAAAATATTTTGAGCGGTAAAGAAGTTTTAGGTCTTGAAGCTACTACCATGATATTTTCTTTAGTTATTTTTATCCTTTTAAACTTATATGTAGAATTCTTGAAAGTTGGACCTTTCTGGATTTTTGAAAATATTCATGTTATTTTTTCGCATCTTATATTATTAGTTCTTCCAATAGTTTTACTTATAATGATAATACTTTTTTCAGTAAAAGAACTTAAAAAAATAGAATCTAAATTGAGAACTTGGGAATAAAAAAAACAAGGCTATGCCTTGTTTTTTTTATTCTTTTTTTAGAGGAATTTCAAATATAAATTTTGTACCTTTTCCAAATAAACTTTCTATTTTGATATTTCCGCCCATTTTTTCAATTATTTTTTTTGTTATTGCTAATCCTAATCCTGTTCCCGAATATTTTTTATTATAAGTACTTTCTATTTGAGAAAAATTTTTAAAAAGAAGATGTTTTTTTTCATCTTCTATACCTATTCCAGAATCTTCTATACAGCCATTTAAAAACACTTTATTATCTTCTTCTTTTAAAAGTTTCGTTGATATTTTCACATGCCCTTCTTCAGTGAATTTTATAGCATTAGAAATAAGGTTTAAATAAATTTCAGAAATTCTCTTTTTATCCCCGTATAATATATCGGGGATTTTTTCGTCTATATCTAAAATAAAATTTAAATTTTTTTCTTTATCTTGAATTTTCATTATTTCAAAAATTTCTTTTATTAAATGTTTTATGTTAAATTTTTCTTTTTCCAAAATTAGTTTATTAGCTTCTATTTTGCTAACATCTAAAAGGTCTTTTATAAGTGCTGTTAAATGCTCTGCGGATTTTATAACAAGATTTAAATTTTCTTTATTATCATCATTTAAATCATCGTTTTCTAAAGTTAGTTTTGTAAATCCTATAATTGCATTCATAGGCGTTCTAAGTTCATGACTTATATTTGAAATAAATTGTGTTTTTATTTGACTTAATCTTTCCGCTTCTTCTTTAGCTTTTTTAAATTTTTGATTTAAGACAATTAAATGTTCTACATTTATAACGGCTGAAAGACAATAAATATTATCTTCTTCTTTTATCTTAATGCTTTCTATTTGAATGTTGAGTTTTTCTGAATTTTTATTAATTATTTTTAAATGTGTTTTTTGTTTTTTATTAAGTTCAAAAACACTTTTTCTATGATTTATAAACTCTTCTTGAGAATCATGACTCAAATAAATCATAAAAGGTTTTTTTATCATATATGTCTTATTAACTCCTAACAAATCAGCGGCAGCTTGATTGGCCTCTATTATAAGGCCGTTTTCATCAAAAGTGAGATAACCTATAGGAGAAAAATCATAAAGCGTGAAGTATTTGTCTCTTGATTTTCTCAATTGTTCTTCTGCATTTTTTAAATCTTCATTTTGCATCTCAAGTTCAATTTGATGCACTGCAAGTTCATGAGCAATTTTTTCAAAATTAGAACTTTTTACTAATTCTTCTTTAATTTTTTTAGCTTTTAAATAAGACTCGGCTTTTTCTCTATAATTATTTTTTTCATCAGATAACATAAAAACACTCCCTTACTATTTTTTAATTTTTTATCGTAATAAAATTAAAGGTAGCACCTGAAATTTTTCCTTGTTCATCAAAAAATGGAGTTGCATCTAATCTTAATTTTTTAATTTTCCCATTTTTAAATTTAACATGAATAATTTCATTTTCTATATTTTTCCCTGTGTTGATAATTCTTTTATAGGGCATTTCATTGTCTTTGAATTTATTCTTATTTTCATCTAAAGTTTCCCAAGCATCATCATCATACATTATTATTCCTTTTTCATCTTTTTTTATTTCAAGAACAGTTTCGGCATTTTTGTTGAAATAAACAAATTTACCGTCTTTATCTATTACTAAAACACTATAAAAACTTGAATCCATAATTTTGAATAATAAATGTTGTTCGTTTTTTCTAGCATTATCTATTGAGTTTTTTTCGGTAATATCTTCAGAAACTTTAAAATAACCAGTAATTTTTCCGAGTTCATCTTTTATAGGGGTTATTACAGCTTTTTCCCAATATTTTTTCCCGTTTTTAGTTTTATTACAAAATTCGCCTTCCCATTTTTCTCCTCTTTTTATTTTTTTCCATAGATCTTTATAAGTTTCTTTGGAAGTGTTTGATGTTTTTAAAATTGAAGGTTTTTTACCAAGTATTTCTTCAATTTTATATTCTAATTTATTTAATAGACTTTTATTCATAAACTTAATATTTGCATTATTATCTGTCAAAACAAAGTAATTTTGGCTTTGTTCTATTGCTAAATAAAGTTTTTCTATTTCAGCATTTGCTTTTTTCAACTCTGAGATATCTATAAAAGTAATGACTACTCCTTTTATTTTATCATTATGATTTTTATATGGCATTATTCTTTTGAGTAGTTTTTTTCCGTCTGTATTTTCAACCTCTTTTTCTATAGGTATTCCACTTTCCAATACTTCTTTAGCATCGGCTATTATGTTTCCGCCTATAATATTATTTGAAATATGTATTATAGGTCTTCCTATATCTGTATCTATCAAATTAATAATTTTTTTAATTTTAGGGGTAAATTTTCTTATACATAAATCGTTGTCTAAAAAAATTGTTCCGATTTCTGTACTTTTAAGAAGATTTTCCATATCATTATTTAAGTCCTGCAATTCTTGAATTTTTGATTGATATTCTGTATTTACAGTTATTAATTCTTCATTTACCGATTGAAGTTCTTCATTAGTACTTTGAAGTTCTTCGTTTGAAGATAATAATTCCTCATTAGTTGCTTGAAGCTCTTCATTAGAAGTTTCTAATTCTTCTATGGTTGCTTGAAGATTTTCTTTCGTGTGTTGTAAATCTTGTTCTAAATCTTTTATTCTCTGTTGAGTTAAAGTGTCTAAGTTTTGTTTTTCTTCAATTATAAATCCATTTAATTTTTCTTCTACATTTTCTATTTTAATTATTATATAATTATTTTTAGTTTTTTCTAAATTTTCGTAACTAACAGCAATATTAACTATCTCTATATTTTCGCCAAAATTAATTTTTATTTTTGAATAAACAAGACTTTTTTTCTCCTTGTGTACTTTGTGTATTGCTGTAATTACTGGAGTTGAAAGATCTTCATGGATTAATTTTGAGATGTTATATGAAACAACCCCTGAAGAAAATTTTAAATATTTATTTGCTCCTCCACATATTAAAATAACTTCATTAGTTTCATTTAAAACGATGGTAGGATTCATGTAATTATTTACCAATCTCTGATAAATTTCATCTAGAGTTTTATTTGAATCGATTGAATCAAAATTAGTGTTAATCAATTTTGATTTTGTTTTATTATTATTCATGATTTCATTTAATTTTATATTGCTACTTAAATCACTTTTCAAATTGCTGTTAGTTTTATATAATTTCAACTTATTATCAAAAGGGATAAAATACTCACTCATTTCTCCTGTTGTTTCACTCGAACCCAAAACTAAGAACCCGTTTTTATTTAAAGAAAAATGTAAAAGAGATAAAACTTTTTTTTGTAAAATATTTTGAAAATAAATAAGCATATTTCTGCAACTAATAAAATCCATTCTGTAAAAAGGAGGATCTTTCAAAATATTATGAGAGGCAAATATCATCATTTCTCTTATTTCTCTGTTTACATAATAATAACTGCCTTCTTTAGTGAAATATTTTTTTAATCTTTCATTCGAAACATCAGCAACTATACTTTCAGAATACATACCTATACTTGCTTTTTCAATAGCGTCTTTATCTATATCGGTAGCGAATACTTTTATATCATATTTAATTTTCATTTTTTCCATGTATTCTCTAAATAAAATTGCTGTTGAATAAGCTTCCTCTCCCGTCGAACAAGCTGTTATTCAAACTCTTATTGATTTATCTTCTTTATTATGCTCAAAAATTTCAGGAATAATTTTATTTTCTATTTCTTCAAAAACTTCACGATCTCTAAAAAATCTTGTAACCCCTATTAAAAGATCTTTATATAATATTTTTATTTCTTGAGGATCGCTGTATAAAAGTTCTAAATATTCAGAAAAATTATTAAGCTGTTTTACCCCCACTCTTCTTTCAATACGTCTATAAATAGTGGTTGGTTTATAAAATGTAAAATCTACTCCGCTATAATTTCTTAATAATGCAAATATTTTTGTCATCTTATCTTTTTCAATATTTCTTATTCCATCTTTAGCTATATCATCTTTTAGAAAAGGATGTTGCACATATTTAACAAGTTGTTCTGGCATCAAATCGGGAGAAAGGATATAATCTACCAATCCCGTCATAATAGCACTTTTAGGCATTCCATCAAATTTTGCTGTTTTTTCTTCTTGTGCAATTACCATTCCACCAACTTCTTTTATTGCTTTAATGCCTCTTGTACCATCACTGCCAGTGCCTGAAAGTATAATGCCTATAGCTTTTTCTCCTTGGTCTTCTGCCAAAGATTTGAAAAAAATATCTATTGGAAGATTTAATACATGATCATTTTGTTTTTGAACTAAAAATAATTTATTGTGAAAAACTGTCATATTTTTTTTAGGAGGAATTAAATAAATACTGTTAGATTTTATTTCCATACCATCTTCTACTCTATATATTTGTAAATCTGTATGTCTTGAAAGAAGTTCAAGCATCAAACTTTTATAATCTGGCGAAAGATGTTGTATTACTACAAAAGCCATATTAGTATCTTTAGGAGTATTTTTAAAAAAATCTTCTAAAGCTTCTAAACCACCTGCAGAAGCTCCTATACCTACTATATACAATTCATTTTTTTTCATGAAATAAACCTCCTGAATACACAGACTTTTTGTACTAAGTTTTATATAAATATATTATACAACATTTATTTTTAAATTTTTAAAAAATTTAAAAATAAAAAGAACAAATTAATGTTCTTTTTATTTTTT
>CAYZNB010000098.1:0-11671 GCA_964478535.1 uncultured Thermotogaceae bacterium | reverse complement strand
GTCATAAGTGCTGTAACGCCGTGCAAAGTGCAGCGTGGCTGTTACACTACATTAAGTTGGAATTAAATACCAACTTTCTATTTTTCTATTATGACTCTATCAATTAATAATTTTACATCTTCAAAAGTTTCTAAAATATGCAAATTTCTTCGAATTTCTTTTACTCCTTCATAACCCTTAAAATAATGCATGAGTATTTTTCGAAACCTTGTTACGGCATATTTTTCATTATTGTAATCTTCTATCATAATTTTCAAATGTTCAAAACACGTATCTATTATATCATCAATTAACGGAATTTTATTAGAAAAAATCCAAGGATTTCCAAAACTTCCTCTTGCAGCAATAACAAAATCCACACCATATTTTTCGAAATACTCTTTAATATCATCTTTTGAATAAACATCACCACTTGCACCAAGCGTAATCTTTGAAAACTCTCTAATATCCTTGAAAATTTTTTTGTTCGATTCGCCAGAATATAATTGTTCTCTTGTACGACCATGAACAATTATGTAATCTGCACCAGCTTTTTCAACTGTGCTTAATATTTTAAAAATTTCTATACTTTCAAAACCTAATCTGACCTTAACCCCTACAGGAATTTTAACCGTTTTTTTTAATGAATAAATTATATTGGATAAATTTTCAAGATTTAAAAGCAATCCTGATCCCGCACCCTTTTTAACAACCTTGTTTACAGGACAAGCAGCATTTATATCTATCCAATCACAAAAATTTTCTACAAGTAAACCAGCTTCACTAAAAACATCTGGATTATTTCCAAATAATTGAATACCTATATTAGTTTCCGTTTTTTTTGGAAGCATACTTGAAGTTTTTTCATGTTCCCTAATTAATGCATCTGAAGAAATCATTTCTGTAAAAACAAAATCTGCCCCATTATCTCGGCAGATTTTTCTATAGGCATAATCTGTATAATCCGCCATAGGAGCTAACCCTATTTTTTTATTAAACATATTAAAATCACCTTATATTTCTTTTAAAGATAAGTTAGGAACTGCATCGGCAGACATATCTCCAAAATCATTTCTTATATATTTTTCGTATCCAGCTCTTGCTATCATTGCCGCATTATCTGTACAATAAATCAAATCTGGATAATAAATATTAAATTCATTTTTAAACCCATCAAAAGACTTTCTCAAAACTTTATTTGCTGCAACACCACCAGCAATAACAATATTCTTTATATTATTTTCTTTAGAAGCTTTTGTGACTTTTTCAGTTAAAATTTCCGAAACCGTTTTTTGAAAAGAGCAAGCAACATCTTCTATTTTACTTTCGGGATTATTTTTAAGAAAATACAAAACCGCCGTTTTAAGACCGGAAAATGAAAAATCATATCCTTTATTCATCATAGGTTTTGGAAAATCGTATATAGGATTACCGTTTTCAGCTGTTTTTTCGATAGCAGGACCACCAGGATACCCTAAACCAACTATCCTTGCAACTTTATCAAAAGCCTCACCGACAGCATCATCTCTTGTATTGCCTATAACTTCAAAACTGTTATAATCATCAACTTTAATTATCATTGTATGACCACCAGAAACAAGAAGAACTATAAAAGGCATCTCTAAATCGGGGTACGATAAAAAGTTTGCGTATATATGACCCATAAGATGATTAACTTTTATTAGCGGAATATTATAATTTAAACTTAAACCCTTAGCAAAGTTCAAACCTATAAGCAAAGCCCCTGCAAGTCCTGGGCCATAAGTTACAGCAACAGCTGAAACATCTTCAATTGTAATTTTTGCTTCAACGAGAGCTTTTTCAGTTAATTTATATAAATACTCAATATGTTTTCTTGAAGCAATTTCAGGAACTACTCCGCCAAAAGCCTTATGAATATCTATTTGAGAAACAATCAAATTACTTAAAATAGTTTTATTACCTTTTAAAACAGCAACAGCTGTTTCATCACAGGATGTTTCTATTCCAAGTATTATAGGTTCATTCATGAAATATTACTCCTAAGCAGATTCTTTAGAATTTTCTAAAGGATTTTTCTCACCGTTTACAACTTTTTCATCTATTATTATTTTGTTTATTTCACCTTTCATATCAGGAGCATTAAACATTATATCTGTCATAACTTCTTCAAAAATACTTTTTAAAGCTCTTGCTCCAGTACCTCTTTTCATAGCTTTTTTAGCTATTGTTTTTAAAGCTTCATCTGTGAATTCCACATCGACATTATCTAATTCAAGCATTTTTTTATACTGTTTTAAAACAGAATTTTTTGGTTCATGCATTATTTTTATTAAATCTTCTTCCGTTAAATCATATAAAGTAGTTATTACAGGAAATCTTCCTACAAATTCAGGAATAAGACCATAATGTACTAAATCATCAGGAGTAACTTTTTTCAAAACTTCTCCTTTTCTTTCATCTTTTTTATTTTTTATATCTGCACCAAAACCAAGCTGTGAAGAATCAGTTCTTTTCTTTATAAAACTTTCAAGACTATCAAAAGCACCGCCACAAATGAATAAAATTTTTGAAGTATCAACTTGAATGAATTCTTGATAAGGATGTTTTCTTCCACCTTGAGGAGGTACATTTGCAGTAGTACCTTCAACTAATTTTAAAAGAGATTGTTGAACCCCTTCTCCAGAAACATCTCTTGTTATAGAAACATTAGAAGTTTTTTTAGAAATTTTATCAATTTCATCAATATAAATTATACCAGTCTGAGCTCTTTCTACATCAAAATCGGCAGACTGTAAAAGTCTTAAAATTATGTTTTCTACATCTTCACCAACATATCCAGCTTCTGTTAATGTAGTCGCATCAGTTATAGCAAAAGGAACATTTAATAATTTTGCAAGAGTGCTTGCAATAAGAGTTTTCCCGGTGCCTGTAGGCCCTATAAGCATAACGTTAGATTTATCAACTTCAACATCATCAAATTTATCTTTTGAAAAAATCCTTTTATAATGATTATAAACAGCAACAGAAATAACTTTTTTTGTATGTTCTTGACCTATTACATATTTATCTAACTCGGATTTTATTTTTGAAGGAGTTGGAAGTTCAAATTTTTTATTTTTTATTTTTCCTTTTTTTGAATTTGATTTATTCTCTTCAATTAAATTGCTGAAAAGTCCAATGCATTCATCACAAATATAAGTTGACTCAGGACCAGCGATAAGTGCATCACTTTCACTTGAAGGTTTTCCACAAAAAGAGCAATATTTTTCTTTTGACATAATTATGCCTCCTGTATTTTTTTAATTATTTTTTTTAAAAATCAAACTTAATTTTATTAAGGCGAACAAAAAGTTCGCCTTAAATTTTAACACTTTTATAGAAATATTATATTTCATTTAAATTAAAAAAGCACTCAAATATCTTTCGCCATGATCACAAGCGATAGTAACAATTTTAGAATTTTCACCAAGTAGCTTTTGAAGTTTAATTGCAGCAACAACATTTGCACCCGTTGAAATACCTGCAAAAAGGCCTTCGTTTTTAGCAAGGTTAAAAGTCATTTCTAAAGCCTCATCATCATCAACGGTTATTATACCATCAACTAAAGAAGAATCAAAATTTTTTGAAATAAACCCAGGGCCAATTCCTTGTATTTTATGTTTTCCGGCAGGGTTACCAGATAAAACAGATGATTTTTCAGGTTCGGCAGCATATATTTTAATTTTTTCTCTGAAAAATTTTCTTAAAACTCTTCCAACGCCAGTGATAGTTCCCGCTGTACCTACTCCAGCAACAAAACCATCAATATCATAATGCATTCCTTTTAATATTTCAGGGCCTGTAGTCAATTCATGAGATAAAGGATTTGCTGGATTAGAAAACTGATCTGGCATAAAAGCATTTAATTCATTTTCAATCTCAACAGCTTTTTCAATAGCACCTTTCATGCCTTTTGAACCATCAGTTAAAATTAATTTTGCACCAAACATTTCTAAAACTTTCCTTCTTTCGATAGAAGCTGTTTCAGGCATAGTAAGAATAATTTCATATCCTCGTTGTTTTCCAATTGCAGCAAGAGCAATACCAGTATTACCACTTGTTGGTTCAACTATTATTTTTTGTTTTTCATTTAACAATCCTTTTTTTTCTGCATCATTAATCATAAAAAAAGCTGGTCTATCTTTAATACTACCAGCTAAATTATTTTTTTCAATCTTCAAAAAAATAGTTTGGGGTTTTGCAATTTTAGATAAACTAAAAATAGGAGTATTTCCAATTAAATTATTTATCATATTTAATCACCTCATTCAATTCAAAAGTCAACAAAAACAGTGTTCCACATCTTTTTCATCTTCAAATTCTTCTTCTCTGAATAAAATTTCAGTATTCGTATAATAATTCAATTTTTTTACAGTTGCAGGAATTCCAGCTACAAGACTGCTCATAGGAACATCATTAATAACAACAGAATTTGATCCTATTATGGAATTATCCCCAACATAAATACGGCCAAGAACTTTCGCACCTGCTCCTATAACAGTATTTCTGCCTATTATAGGGTGTCTAGGGCCTTTCATTACTTTTTTTGCTCCAAGAGTAACTCCATGATAAATTAAAGTGCCTTCACCAACTTCAGCGGTTTCGCCTATAACAACTCCAAAACCATGATCTATAACGACCCCTGCTTCTATTTTAGCTGCAGGATGTATATCCATAGAATATACAATTTTAGTTAAGGCATAAAGTGTATAAGCAAAAATATATAATTTATATAAATATAAAAAACGATAAATTCTGTATAACGCAAGACATTGAAATGAAGTCGATATAAAAATCACCTTTAAAGCAGAAGTAGAAACAGGATCTTTTTCAAGATAAGAGTTAATGTCTTTTTTTATATACAAAAAAATATTTTTAAAATCAGTAAAAAATAGTTTAATTTTTTTCATAAATAAATATTCCTCCTTTTATACAAGACTAAATTTGTCGGGAATTATAATATAAAAAAATTATCAATAAAAATAATCAAATAAATTTTAACATTAAAATATAAATAAGTCTTTAAGAAAATATTAACGTTAAAAAGAACGGTTATCACAAAAAAGAGACAAAAAATATAATTATAAGAAGATAAAAAAATTTATTATTAAAAACCTGTTAAAACAAACGTATAGTTATAAAGATGTTTAATTGTTGTTTTATTTATTTTTTCGTGTTATAATTAAAAAAATAAAAATTTAGGCTTGGAGGTTTTATTATGAAAAAAGTTATTTCGTTGTTTTTCATATTGATATGCTTTATAACAATAAGTTATGCTAAACCTGTATTAGTGGTAGCCTCTTTAGAAAGTAATTTTTATGAAGATCAATGGGTAAATTATTTTGATGAAAAAGTTATTTCTTCAGTTAATGAAACGTCTTTATTTAGAATTATATACGATCCTTCAATTTCTGAAAATATGAAATATCTTTTAGAAAAAGACTCGGAATACGATTATTTCAGTGAGTATTTAAAAACATATGAAGCAGATTACCTTCTTCTTTTTAGTGTTAACAGACTATGGAATTTAGAATATTCAATACAATTTCAAATTATTGAACTAAAAACGCTAGAAACAGTTTTTCTAGATATTTATACAGTAGATAGAGAAAACAAAATTGATGAATCTTTTGAAAAGTTTGTAAATAAACTAGTTGAAAATAATCAAAAACACGGTTCTTTCCGTAGCACCGATGAAGATCTTACGGCAAAAAAAAGAGGTTGGGGAAATATTTGGACACATCTTTTTTCGTTTATTCTAGGAATTGGAATTACCACCGGAGTTATTTATCTTTTATCGTATTTTGGATATTTATAGTAATTGCTATAATAATAAAACTAACCAGCAAAATATTTTGTTGGTTAGTTTTTAATATTTTTACAATAAAAGTTCAAGCCTTTTTGGTGAAAGTTTATATTTGGCATAAAACATCGAAATATTACCTACAATAATCTGACCTAAAGCTAATCCGCTAATCAAAAATAAAAATGATATTCGAGAACCTATAATCATTAGAGGAACTATGATAAAAAATGTTCCAAAAGCATTTATTTTAAGAGCCTTTGATGCAAGGCCTAAAGCGTTAAGACTTTGGTTAGTAAAGTTGTATAAATTTAACCCTATACTTGCAAAAGTCATTATAATCAAATAATATACAGTTAACTCGATTACTTTTGTATCTTGAGTAAAAAGGTTAACCGCAGGTTTTGCAATAAAAAGCATTAAAATAAAAAAATTTTGTGTCACTTGCCACTTTCAACTTTTCACTATTTAAACGTTTTTCCATTTCAACTTTCTGCTTTTAACTTTTTGCTATATTTGATTTTCCTGACCAAATCACTATTAAAATATGTTATAATTAAGAAAAATACGGTTCTCTG
Source organism: uncultured Thermotogaceae bacterium (assembly GCA_964478535.1). Lineage (GTDB taxonomy): Bacteria > Thermotogota > Thermotogae > Petrotogales > Petrotogaceae > CAYZNB01. Next base: position 5,290 of record CAYZNB010000098.1, on the reverse strand, counting down.
TAAATTTTTGATAATAATTATGAAAAGTTGAAACTTATAAATAGTAAAAGAAAATTATGTGATTTGTCATTTCGAACGAAAAAGAGCTATTCTTTTGAGGAGAAATCTGCGGGTTTGTGGTTTTATGTTTTGAAATATTTTAATAAAATTCAAAGTACGCAGATCTCTCCTTCAAAAAACGTCGTTCGAGATGACAGTGCGGTGAGTGTAAAAAAAGTTTTTAGATTATTTATTCGCTCCAATATTTTTTTCAAACACCAACTATCAATCAATAATTTTCACTCACTATCTTTTGCAGAGGACCAAAATAATAATCTATTTGGAGGAGTTTATGTTATCAAAAATAAAAAAACTACCTTTTGAAATAACTTTAATGTTTGTTTTGATATTATTATTACCATTTCTAATGTTTCCAAAATGGGTTTACGAATATTCTACTCAAAAAAATATGATTTTCACTATTTTTTTAGTTATTATTTCAGGAGTTTTATTGTATAAAAAAATAAAAACATCTATAAAAATAAAATATTCAATAACTCATTTATTTTTTTTGATACTTGGAATTTCGGGGTTTTTATCAGTTATTTCTGTTTTATTAAACAATCCTCAATATGCTTTAAAATCTTTTGATACAGCAATTTATTTGTTTTTGATTGTATATATGTCTTTTTTAATAACTAATTTAATTGGAAAAAATTTCTCATATATAGAAATAGGTTTATTTATTTTTACTATAACAGGAACTATTGTAGCTATCAACGGATTATTAAATTTCTTTGCAAGTTACGATATTTTAATGGGTCAAATATCTGATATAACAAAAAGAATTTCATTAAGATCATTTATAGGAAATCCAAATTTTGTATCTAATTATCTCGCTTCTATAATACCATTATCCTGTTATTTTGTTTTAAAAAAAAATTCAGGAATTATTTTAAGGATTTATTCGTGTATAAATATTTTTGTTATGTATTGGGTTGTTTTGATTACTAATACAAGATCAATTAATGCCGCATTTTTAGCAGGAATATTTTTCATGTTTTTATCTTTTATTATTTCAAAAAAATCGGAAGAAATAATGAAAACTATAAAATCAAAAAAATTTACAGATTGGCTTTTTCTAATTTTTTTAATTATAGTATTTTTATTTATTATCTTTAATTTTAATACACCACTAAATAAATATGGTTATGCTGATACTTTTGATAGAATAGCTTCACTTACAAAAGGCGGAGCATGGAATAATAGAATACTTGGCTGGGAATCTACAATAGCAATTTTTAATGAAGAAGATATTCCTATACATAAATTTTTAGGAAGTGGAATATCGACTTATCAAATATATGCTTCAAAATATTTAGGTGAATTACAACATAAAAGACCGGAAATGTATTTTGCACATTGGAGTAATTATAAAAGAGCTCACAACGATTATTTGCAAGTTTTGGGAGAAATGGGATTAATAGGTTTTATAGGTGTTTTAGGAATATTAATTTCAATTTTTATTTATTATATAAAAGTTCTAAAAAATACAGATGACTTTAATAAGTTGTTATTATATTGTATGTATGGCTGGTCTGCATTTATTATGGCTGCTCATGCTTTTACAGAATTCCCTTTACAAATTCAACCGAATATTTTTATATGTGTATTTATCTTTTCAACAGCGTTATCTGAACAATTTATTCCAATCAAAACTTTAGAAATTAAAAAATCGTTTTTTATATTAATACCGCTTTTAATTTTATCTTTAATCTCAACATATTTTAAAGTAAATCAGACTTTATCTGAAAGATATTTTTTGCAAGGAGAAATAAACAGAAGAGCCTCAGACTCATACTACGAAATTGTGATTAATCAATTAAATCCAAATTTAATTTGGTTAAATGATCAATTAAGTATTTTGAATAAAAAAAATGAAGCGAATATATTAGGAAGCTTTGAATTTAATCAAAATCTTAATGCTATAAATGAGATAGAAAATGAAAAAGAAAGAATAGAAACTTTAATAACTCAATATACTTTTGAAGCACAAAAGTATTATGATAAATCTATTGATTATTTTTTGAAATCTTTAGACAAAAATAAAAATTTTGGATTATCTAAAATAATGTTAGGACAATTACTTTCAAAACAACCTTTTAGATTTAATAATTTAACTTATGAAGATTTACCAGACGTTTTTAATAATTCAAGAAATGAATATAGACATTTGAATAACGATTTTAAAGGTAATTTGAATTTAATGCCTTTTAATGATTCATATTTAAGAAGCACAGTAGAAGAAATATATATCAACACTGATAATGAAGAAATAAAAGATATTTTGCTAAATATTCAATCGTTTTATGATCAAATTAATTATCTTGAATCTGCTTTTATTTCATTTTCTGAAAAAAATTCTTATAGACAAATTTCTAAATTAAATTTTATTATTTATCAAGAATATAACATTTTAAAAATTTTAATGCCAGATAAAATTGAAATAATAAATAAAAAAATGGAACGCACATATCAGGAATTTCATCATTGGTATAACAAAGCTTTAGATATTCTTCCTGCAAGTTGGAACAGTTATCCTGAATGGGAAGATGTTTATTCTGAATATTTATTTTTAACAATAAAAACTATAGAAACAAAAAATGAAAAAGAGGTATATAACAGAGTTATCCCAATTATTCAAAAAGATGGTTTTGCTAATCATCACATGACAAAATATAGTTATGGAATACCAAAAAATTCTTTAATTTTACTCACTTCATTTTATAATATTTTAAAAGATGAAAAATTAAAAGAAAATTTAGTCAAAGAAGTATTAATCTCATATAAAGATGTATACAATATTTATAAAAAAGAAAAAGAAGAATCAACACAAATTTATACAGAGTATTTAAATTCAATCAATGAATTTTTAGAACTTTATGAATTATTTTTAGAATTTGGAGATGTGATTTGTCATTTCGAACGAAAAAGTTTCCTTCTTTTGAGGAGAAATCTGCGGGTTTGTGGTTTTATGTTTTGAAATTTTTTAATACAAAATTAAAGTTCGCAGATCTCTCCTCCAAAAAAATGTCGTTCGAGATGACAGAGCGGAGAGTGTTAAAAAGTTTTAGATTATTTATAAACTTAAATAACCTACTATCGTTAAATAATTTTTACCCACAAAAATTTAAAGAGGACCTAAAAATCAAAACAATTTATAAGTATTTTCTGTTTTCCCTAACCAACTTAAGTGTTTTTTTGTAACTTAGATGCAATCAAATGGTATCTTGTTACAATTATAATTTTATACGTAAGGGCATTTTTTAATTTCAACATAAAAAGGGGGTGGAACTTTTGTTTAAGAAGTTAAGTTTTTTCATTATGGTAGCATTATTGTTGTTTGTGCTTATCGCTTGTGGTGGAAGTCCCGCTCAGACCTCTAGACCAAGTGTACCTTCGGGAAGCACTATTGTTACTGAAACACCAAGTTATAATCTATCAAGTTTTGTAAATGATTATTATTTTGGAAACATAATTAAAACTCCTGATGCAACATCATTTAAAGCTGGAAACATAATTACTTTGAATGCTTCTCCAAATACTGGATATGAATTTGCATATTGGATTATTCCAAATGAAGTTAGATTAACCTATGGTGCAACATCAACAAGTATTATAAGAATTAGAATGCCTACTCAAAATGCAACAGTAACAGCCATTTTCAGAGAAAAATTTATACCAAAATATTTTTTATCAATCTCACAAGATCCGTTTTATGAATATTCAGGAATAGTTTCTGAAAGTGCTTATCATGAAGCTGGTTCTTATGTGACATTGACAGCAACGTCAATATATGGTTATGAATTTGTAAATTGGGTTGTTCCAGAAGAAGTCCAATTGACACAATGGGCAACAACAACTAATAGAACTATTGATGTTATAATGCCAACACAAGATGCGACAGTAACAGCAGTTTTTAGAGATATTGTACCCCTGGCATATTATCTATCAGTTTTAACAGAACCTTATTATTCAGGAATAGCTTCAGGAAGCGGTTTTTATTTAGCAAATGCGTATGTTTCATTAGCAGCAACACCTAATTATGGTTATGAATTTGTAAATTGGATTATTCCAGATGAAGTACAGTTGACTTATGGTGCAACAACAACTAATAGATTTTTAGAATTTTTAATGCCAACACAAAACGCAACAGTAACAGCAGTTTTTAGAGAAAGTTATTAAAAATAAATAATTTAAATAAAAATAGCAGATAATATATCTGCTATTTTTTTAATTCCTATTGGTATCTAATGTTATAATGCATCTTCCAGATAAAAAATTGCAGTTTAATATCAATAATATATTACATATCGTTGCTGTTTTTCCTGTTTTTAATATTACTGTGGTTATTGTTAAAAACTAATTCGCTTTACGTGCTTTTTTCATTTCTAAAACGTACTCTAAATAAATAAAACAGCAAGTCAAATTCTCATCATTTGTTGCTCCCTACTGTAAATCTAGATGTAATTTCCATTTGGTTTCCATTAATTTCATTTGTAATGATTGTTTTGAAAATCTTTGTTTTTTCAGTAAATATTGTTTTTACATTTTTATTTGATATTCAATAGGTTTTTCAATGTTATTTTTTTTCTGGAAGGTGCGTTATAATGTTTTGACAGTAAATAATGATGAAATAAAGTAGCGAACAATTGAGAATTTTCGTTCAAAAAATGCGTCAGAAAATAGCATGTCTGAGCGTAGCGATTTTGCTATTTTTAGCATTTTTTCTCAGAGCGAAATTTGTTTTTTAGAAAATTTGATCTTGCGAGCTTTTATTTCGTCATTTATTTACTTCTTCATTATTATAAGCAGTTAGTTTTAATGTTTTTCCTAAAACTATCTATAAAATACCGACATTGTCATATGTGCTGTAACGCCGCGCCTCCTTGGGAACCATTGTTGAACCATTGTTTAACGCAAAAGATGAATGTTTTCGCCTGTGCAGTAACGCCGTGCAGAGTTCAGCGTGGCTGTTACACTACATTAAAAACAAATGCAAAAGCGATAATTGAAATATTTATCGATTGTAATTCCCGACTTTTTGAAATTGATTATAAAATGTTTACCAAATTAAGTGAAATCACCTTTTTTGTATAGAGGGTGTGTAAAGATAAGTGTGTAACAACCTGATATGGTAGTTAGAAAATAACTGAAAATAACTCGAAAAATCATTGAAATTTGTAAAAATATAAATTATGTCAAAAATAATTATTTAGTTTAAAATTTCATTCGAAAAAAGTAGATTTTA
>CAYZNB010000097.1:0-11800 GCA_964478535.1 uncultured Thermotogaceae bacterium | reverse complement strand
CTCTAAACCTTTATGATTATGGGCTAGAGGCTATTTTTCATCCGGAAGATGCGTTTATACACAAATTATGATTAAATTATGATTAATGAAGTGCTATCCATCCCCTAAAGGAGTTGGCTTTTCGCACTAGACTGTAAAAATTATGAGTGAAGAAAATTTTAAAATTATAGAAGAAATTAAAAAATTTTTTTATGAATACTTAGATTTATATTTCACAAAAAGAAATTTAATTGATACTATTAAAAAATGGAGTTCTTCTTCAACAGGAATAGGATCAGAAAAAGATGAAATCGCCTATACTCAAGATAAAATAAAAGAGATTTACTCAAGAGATATGGAACAGGCGCCAAACATTATTAATTATACTGTGCATAAACTTCATATAGATTCTCCATTAAAAAATTTAGGGATAATTGTTTGTGAATTGTCTATTAATACTGAAATTTTGAATCATGAAGTTATATTTAATAATTTAAGAATTTCTATGATAATAATAAAAAAATTAGAATGGTTGATTGAGCATCAGCATGTGTCATTTCCGGCATCAGAAGATTCTGAACCAGAAACTTTCCCTATTAAAGAATTAAGAGAAAAGAATGAAGCTTTAGAAAAAATGGTGAAAGAGAAAACGAAAGAATTAACGGAAACGAACAAATTAAAAACATATTTCTTTTCAAAAATTAGTCATGATTTAAAAAATTCAATGTCTTCAATCAAAATTTTATCTAACATAATTGAAGATAAGTTAAAAAAGGTAAATTCAGTAAATATTATTTATGAAATAATAGAAAATGCAGAATTAATTAATTTTTTGGCAGATAATATGATTAATATGATCAATAATTTATATGATTTATCTAGAATAGAAACAAATAATTTTAAATTATTTGATATGAAATTTGATTTAAAAAATGAATTAAATGATATAATAAAACTTTTTATTAAAACAAATAAAAATGATAATTCTTTTAACTTATTTTATGACAAAAATGTTCCTTTAAATATAAAAGGAGATAAATATAGAATAAATAGAGTTATTCAAAATTTATTATCAAATTCAGTTAAATTTACTACAAAAGGAAAAATAGATTTATTTGTCACTTTAAAAGAAAAAAATTCAGATAATTATATAATCCAATTTGTAATTAAAGATACTGGAACAGGAATAAAAAAAGAAAAAATTCCTAGTCTATTCCAACCATATTATCAAGCTCATGAATCTAGAGCAATAGGATCTGGTTTGGGTTTAGCTTTATGCGAAGAATTAGTTGAAATGATGAATGGCGAAATATTTCTTGAAAGTGAATTAAATAAAGGAACGACCGTCTTATTCACAATTCCAACTAATAATTAAATTTTTATTTTTTTATTCTGCTAATAATTTGTATTTTAAAATTTTTCTCTGTTTTTTGATAAAATAGCTAATTTGAATTTTTTAACTTATAATAATATTATTATTATTATATTAAGCTTGAATCATTAATATTTTGAATAGTTTTTTTCAAACGAAAAAGAACCTCTATTCTATCATCAATTTCTTCAACAAAATCAAAATTAGGATTAAAAGCTAAGCTTATTATTTTTGCTACTATGAAATCTTTAAACAAAGAAAAATCAAAATTATAATTACTATATTTTGAAAAATATAACCTAAGATCATTTTTACTATGGTTTATTCTTATTTTCCCTTCTGGATCTAATCCCCAGTATTTCATATGTTCATTGTTCCAAATTAAAGAACCGTGAATTAACTCCACCAAATCTATATAGTGAATACCAGTACAGCAAAAATCAAAATCAACAATTCCGTTAATTTTATTATTTAAAAAAAGAATATTATTTCCATAAAAATCGTTATGATTAATTAATTTTGGTATTTTATATAGGTTTTTTTCAAGCTTAATCTTTATTTTTTCTAAAATATCTTTTAAATAATTTGTATAAATTATTATTACATCATTCTTTTCAACATTTTCTGAATTTGCAGCTTTATAATATCTTTGTATTCCAATTTTTAATGGTCCATCAAAATATTTCGTCCAAAAATCTGTTGGTAAATTTTCTGTTTTATTTTTTTTATTAATTTCTTTAGGAAATTTTGATGAAATTTTATGATAATTTCCCAAAGTAATTGCTAATTGATTAGAAATCTCTTGATATTCAAAATCATCTATTGTCTTATTATGCGGTATATAAGAATGTAATTCTGCAATTAAACCTTCTTTATTTTTAACATAACTTTTATCATTTTTAGTTTTTATTACTTTTGGAGAAAAAAATAAATTATCTGATAAATAATTTAAAAATTCATGATCTTTTTCTATATTTGATTCTATAAAATTTTTTGGCCTTATTCTTAAAATATAATCTGAATTGATTGTATCTATTTTAAATATATTACATATATTTCCATTTTTTATTGTTTCAGTTTTTAATACATTATTTATATTATAATGATCCAATACGTTCTGTAATTCTTGCATTATTAAAAACTCCTTTTAAGAATAATTTTATATTATTAAATAAACTCAATTCTTTTGTATTTTTATCGAACAATGAATTCCAAAAGTTTATCTTTTGCTATAAAAATAATAACTTCTTAAAAACATAAAGTTTTATTGAAATAATTTTTATCTTTCATGTTGCTATCGGTTTAATTATAAAATCTTTGTTATTTCATAAATCTTTTGTAATGTATCAATTTGTAATTTTTTTTGAACAGCGTTATCTTCTGCATCTAAAAACCATTCGATAATCCTATACCCATACATTAGAAGACAAAATTCTTTGACACAATCATCTTCAATATTAGTTATATCTGCAAACTCAGAGAATCCTTTATAAAATGCAGGCACACATCTTTGATAATATTCAACCATATACTCAACATCAGCTTCATCAGCGATTAGGCTCGCTAAATCTTCTCCTAGATAACCCCATCCGGTCGTATCCCAATCAATAAGGAATATTTTTCCTTCTTTCGAGAATATATTTTCTACCCAGAAATCTCTGTGGCAAAGTACTACCGGTAATTTTTTTATTTTTTCAAATATAGCCTCGGAGTTTTTGTCAATTTCAATAATCATTTCACAAAGATGCTTAGGTATTTCACATTTTTCAGATCTAATATAATCATATACTACATTCCAAGACTTATAATTTAAGTAGAAATTCTTAACATAATCTAAACCACTTAAATTAGTTATTTTATCTAGTAGTTGAGGTTTTTCTGCATAAAGTTTTCCTTGAAATCTTCCTAAAGCATAGGCAGATTGTTCATATATATCTCCAGATAAATTTATGCCGGATACTCCATCTATGTATTCTAACCAAAGCTTTACTTCGTTTTCTTCTTGATTCATTTCATAATAATAACATTCAGGCCATTTGAGATCATCTAGAAAAAAAGTGTCTAATCCTGATGAGTAAAGATCATATTCTCTTCTCCAAGAGTCGGGATCGTTGTCTCGTTCCCATTTTTCTTGAAATTTCAAAACAAGTTTGTAATTTTTTTCTTTTCCGCTGAAAGTACAGGCTATACCTTTAACAAGCCATACACTACCAACAGTCCCGCCTTGAAGTTCTTCCATTTCATAATTAGAGTTTATTACCTTTTCATTGAGCATTTTACTCAATACCATATTCAGTGTTTCTAAATTTATCTCTATCATATTCACCTCTTTTTTTAATCTGCATATTGCAAAAAAAACACACAGAAATTTATTAAAGTAATAATTTTTTAAGAAATTAGTGTTTTCAAAAATAACAATTTATTTAATATATTGTATAACAAATATTATCATATTTTAAGTGAAAAAAGTAATCAAAAGTATTGAATTTTATTTAATGTAACTTTTGTAAAATCATTTATGATTTTCAAATGATTTTAAAGTTTGTTTTTTCCAATAAGATTCAATTAATAATGTATATTCTATACTTAGAGATAAAGAGTATTTTTAAGATGAAATTTATTATAAATGAAAAGATTGGATGGCTATAAAAAAATCGTTTATGATGATATTTGAGTTGAAATTTGTTCAAGTTTCATTATTTCTTATGATAATATTTATACTGATAATTTTAATAATTTAATTTTTGTTATTGTGTATTTGTATCCGTGTATATCATTTTCATTTTTTAATATTTTGTGTTATTCGTCTACATCTTCTATATATATTATCTTTTAACCTTTTCAGCAATTTATACTTTTATTCGGTAACATATGTTACTGACAATTTTTATCATATTTTATATAATTATATTAATGCGAAAATCAAACTTTATATATTTAGTTTTTTATTCAATAACGATTTTTTTCTTAAATTAAATTTAACAAAAAATATCTATTTTTAATTATTTGTTTTACTATTTAATATGTTATAATAGAAATTATAAACACCGATAATTTTCATCTACAATAAAATAATAAAAATTTCTTATGAAAGAAAGGTGATGTTATGTCTAAAAAAAAGATTGTGATTTTAGGAGCAGGGTATGCTGGGGTTTTAACCGCTAAAAAACTTGCTAAAAAATTTAAGAAAAATGACGAAGTATCTATTACGTTAATAGACAAAAATCCTTATCATACTTTATTAACGGAGCTTCATGAAGTCGCTGCTTCAAGAGTCTCTGAAACAGCTATTAGAGTAGATTTAAAAAAGATATTTTATGGCAGAAAAGTTGATTTGGTTATGGATTATATTGAAAATATCGACTTCGTTAGTAACAAGTTATTAGGAAAAAAAGATTCATATGATTTTGATTATTTAGTTTTGGGAACTGGTTCAAAACCTACTTTTTATGGGTGTAAAGGCGCAGAAGAAAATGCTTTCACATTATGGTCTTTTGAAGACGCTATAAAGATTAAACAACATATAATTAATAGTTTCATAAAAGCTTCAGAAGAGATTGATTCTTGGGAAAGAAGAAAGTTTTTGTCTTTTATAGTTATTGGCTGTGGATATACAGGAATTGAAATGGCTGGTGAGTTAGGCGAATGGGTAGATAAATTATCTGAAGAATACGGAATAAATCGAGCGGAAGTAAAAATTTATATTATGGATTTGCTTCCAAAAATTTTACCTGATTTAGATGAAATTTTAAGAGAAAAAACGCATAAAAGATTGTCAAAACTTGGTGTAGATGTTTTAACTGAATCTAATATTACCGAAGTAAAAGAAAATGGAGTTATGGTTAATAATGAAAAATTTATTGACGCTAACACTATAATATGGACAGCGGGTATTCAAGGAAGTGATTTATTAAAAAATCTTGATTTAGAAAAAAAGAAAAATTTGCGAATTGAAACTGATGAATTTTTAAGAGCAAAAGGAAAAAATAATGTTTTTGTAGTTGGAGATAATATATTTTTCGTTCCTGAAAATAGTAATTCTCCAGTTCCTCAAATGGTTGAAAATGCTGAACATTCTTCAAAATTAGTTGCCAATAACCTTAAAGCAATGATTTTAGAAAAAGAGTTGAAATCATACGAGCCTAAATTTCATGGTGTTATGGTTTCTGTTGGCGGAAAATATGCTGTGGCTCAAGTTGGAAATCCTAAGAGGCCGTTGAGATTATCTGGTTTTTTTGCGATGTTTATTAAACATTTTGTAAATATTATATATTTTATTCAAATAGCTGGGTTTAATAAGGCTTGGAATTATTTATTAGACGAATTTTTTAGAGTTCCAAATAGAAGAAGTTTAGTAGGTGGACATTTTGCTAAAAGGTCACCAAATTTTTGGCTTCTTCCTTTGAGAGTGCTTATTGGTTGGAAATGGTTGCAGCAAGGTTTAGATAAAATAGATAGTGTTATCAGTAATCCTAGTGATATTTTCCTCATACCATCTAAGGCCGTTGATGCAACTTCTTCTGCTACTGATTGGGGTAGTGGAGCAGAAGCTGCTGCTGAATGGGGAGAAGCATTATATGTTCCGGGTTGGATTGAAAATATTTCCGAATGGTTCATGGATTTAGTTTTTTATACAGCACAAGGTGATTTTACAACAATGGCTTCTGTTTTTCAAACGGTTATTGTTTTTGCTGAAGTAATTTTTGGTGCTTTTTTAATTATTGGTCTTTTTACTGCTTTTTCCTCTTTTGCTACTGTTGGAATGGGGTTAATGATATGGGCTTCTGGTATGGCTTCTTTAGATATGGTGTGGTATCTATTAGGCGGAATAGCTTTAATTGGAGGTTCGGGCAGTACTTTTGGTGTTGATTATTATCTGTTGCCTTGGTTAAAATCAAAATGGAAAAATATCAAATTTGTCAGAAAATGGTATTTGTATTCATAAAAAAATATTGGTGATAAAATGAATAAATTTTGGGATAATTATCCAGAAATTCAATCTAAATTAGAGTTTGTGAAAATGAATATGCTTAAAGTTAGCAAAAATGGTAATTCTTATTTAAATAATTCTTTTGATTATTTATTTTCTACAAGCGGAAAAATGTTAAGACCTGCTTTTATTATTATAGGTAGTATGTTGAAAAATATTCCCTTAACCAAAGAAAAGGAGATTATTGTCAATAATTTAGCGGCGGCTGTAGAAATGTTGCATTCTGCTACTTTAATTCATGATGATATTATAGATGATTCTTTTTTGAGAAGAGGTAAAGAAGCTATTCATTCAAAATATTCAAAAGAACATGCTGTTTATATGGGTGATTTTCTTTTTAGCGAGTGTTTTTTAATGCTTTCTAATTTGGAAATTCCAAAAGAAGTAGTTATAAAATTAGCTGAAGGAATTTCAACTATATGTAAAGCGGAAATGCTTCAAAATTACTATAGATATGATTTTAATGTAACTGATGAGCAGTATTTAAAAATAATTTCTGGAAAAACGGCTGTTTTGTTCGGTATTAGCTTATCTATTGGAGCTGCACAATTAGATTTTGATGAAGAAGAGCTTAAAAAAATTTTTAATATCGGTTTTAATGTAGGAATGGCATTTCAAATTACTGATGATATTTTAGATTTTATAAGCGAGGAAAGTGTTATAGGAAAGGATGTTAAATCAGATATTTTAAAAGGTTATTATACTTTGCCTATTATTTTATCTTTTAATACTGAATATAAGAATGAAATTAAAAGTTTTTTTGATAAAGAAAGTCTTTCTGACGATGATTTAATAAATATTTATAACTTAATACATAAAAGTGGTGCATTAGAAAAATCAAAATTAATTGCAGAAAATTATACTTCTAAAGCTATTAATGAATTAAATGAATTTGAAGAATCAGCGGGTAAAAAGGTTATGCGTGAAATATTGCCTGTTTTACTAAAAAGATCTTATTAAGTAAAGGAGATTATTATGAATTTAAAAGCGTTTCTTAAATTTGTTGAAATTCAAACTAAATTAGCTAGTGTTCTTCCTTTCTTATTAGGAATAATTTTTTCGTTTTATAGATATGGAGAAATAAAAGTATTTAATATAATTTTTATGTTCGTTTCATTGTTATTTTTTGATATGACAACAACTTCTGTAAATAACTACATTGATTACAAAAAAGCAGTAAAGAAAGATGGTTATAATTATGAAAATCATAATGCTATAGTTAAATATAATTTAACTCGAAATCAAGCTTTAATAACTATTTTTGTTTTGTTATCAGTAGCTGTTTTAAGTGGTGTTATACTATTTTTAATGACAGATTGGTTTGTTTTACTCATTGGAATAATTTCTTTCACTGTAGGTATAGCGTATTCTTGGGGGCCGATTCCTATATCAAGAATGCCTTTAGGCGAATTTTTCTCTGGGATGTTTATGGGTTTTGTAATTTTCTTATTAAGTGTGTATATAAATATTCATCACTTAGGATTTATTTCTTTAAATATCAACGGATTTGATTTGAGTTTGTTTATAAACATGAAAGAATTTTTAATTATGTTTTTTGTTTCATTTCCTATGGTGATTACAATAGGAAATATTATGTTAGCTAACAATATTTGTGATTTGCAAGATGATATTATAAACAAAAGATATACTTTGCCTTATTATATAGGTCAAGAAAATGCTGTGAAGTTGTTCAAATTGTCGTATTTTTTAATTTATATAAATATTATTGTTTTAGTAGTTTTAAATATTCTTCCTTTGATTTCATTAGTACTATTGATTTCTATAGTTCCAATAATAAAAAATATAAAACAGTTTGAAAAAATTCAGTCAAAAAAAGATACTTTTGTTTTTTCAGTTAAAAATCATTTTATAATAAGTTTTTTAATGATTGTTGGTGTTTTAATAAGTTCTATATTTAATTTATAAAATTATTTATTGGAGGAGATATTATGAAAAAAAGTTTTTCAATTTTTTTAGTTCTTTTATTTGTGGTAGTTTCTTTAGCGAATATAAACTTAAGAAACGGCGTTTATAGAGCTGAAAGCCTTGAAATTTCACGTGATTGGATGGATTTTGTTGAGTTAACAATTGAAAACGGAAAAATCGTAAAGGTTGTAAATGATTCTTATAATGTTTCAACAGGGTTGTTTAAATCTAACGATAAAGGATATTGGGATAGAATGGGTATGGATCTTTCAAAGGTTTATGAAAAATTAACTAATGATTTGGTAAATAAGCAAAATATAAACGAAGTTGATACTATAACAGGGGCTACGAGTTCAGTGAATGCTTTTAAATCTTTAGTTCAAGCTATTTTGGAAAGAGGTATTCCAAATAATACTATTGTTGTAAATACTTCTAAATATAATTTAAGAGACGGTGTATACAGAGCTGAAGGCGTACAACCCATACACGGATGGACTGATTTTTTAGAAGTGACTATAAAAAATGGAATGGTTGTAGAAGCAAAAGCAGATGCGTTTAATGCTGCAGGAAATTTAAAAACTAATGATGCAGGATATGCAAGCAGAATGGGTATGGATCCAAAAGAATTTTATTCTGAATTATCTCAAAGGTTAATAAATGCTCAGAAACCTTCAGGTATAGATACTATAACAGGGGCTACAAGTTCTAGTAATTATGTGAGATATTTATATTTAGCAATTCTTCATAAAGGCCAACCTGAAAGAACTATAAAAGTAGATTTTTCAAAATTTGCAGCATTCTCTTTAAAAGATGGTATTTATAGGGCGGAATACGCTCAACCAGTGCATGGATGGACTGATTTTTTAGAAATTACTGTAAAAAACGGAATAATAGTTAAAGCTTATGCAGATGCGTTTAATACGGCAGGAAATTTAAAAACTAACGATCCTAATTATGGTGCAAGAATGGGTATGGAACCAAAAAGATTCTATGGTATTTTGTCTTATAGAATTATAGCAGAACAAGTTCCTTCAGGAGTAGACACTTTATCTGGAGCTACAAGTTCTAGTAATTCAGTTAGAGCTTTGTTGAATGCTATTATTCAAAGAGGAGAAGCTGGAAAAGTTATAAAAATTAATTAATTATATAAAATAGTAAAATGCCTGTATTTTATATACAGGCATTTTATTATTCAAAAAATATATATTTTATGTAATTTCTTTTTTCAGGGAATTTTATCGCTTTATTATCACACTTATTCTCACAACCATTACATAAAAAAACGCATTTAGCTGGATTTTTTACGATGGCTTTTCCAGTTTTTATATCTGATATAAAAACTTTAGTGGGACAAAATTTAATACATTTTCCACAACTATTACAAAGCTCTTCGTTTACTTTAGGATTCCAATCAATTTCTTCTCGTGGAATAGTAAATTTTCTTCTTTTATTTATGTCTTTCATAATTTTCATTTGTTTTTTACTATTATTTCCAGCGAAAAATAAATTTAACGAAACTTTTATTTGCATTAAAAAAGGCATCTTTTTTAATTTCAATTTTAATATTTCAACATCAGAGTCTTTTGATAAATTTAATTTAATCATGCTCTTTGCTCCTTTAAAAAAAATAGTTGTTTTCAATTTTTAAGAACCTAGACAATCATTATATTTTATCATTTTAAATTTATTTATTCAATTAAAATTGATTAATTGTGAAAAAAATGATATAATTCAAGTATACTTTGGTATTTTATCAACATTTTATTTCTAAAAAATGAGAGGTGAAAAATGAATAACAACATTAAAAAATTATGGGATTTTTTGTATGACGGACATCATGAAGAAAAATTAAGTGAGTTGATAGAATTTTTAAATAAAGAAAAAACCTTTTTTGATGATGTGCATGAAGATCCTTTATGGTTTAAAAAAGGATTGATTTATTCTGTCTACGTAGATCATTTCGCAGGAAATTTTAAAAATATGATTAGTAAGCTAGATTATTTAAAGGGATTGGGAGTTACAGCAATATGGCTTTTACCTGTTTTAGAATCTCCTATGAAAGATCAAGGTTTTGATGTTTCTGATTATTATAAGATTAGAGATGATTTGGGCGGAAATGAGCAATTCGCAGCTTTTTTAGAAGAAGCAAAGAAAAGAGATATTAAAATAATTTTTGATGTTGCGATTAATCATACTTCAAATGAACATGAATGGTTTATTTCCGCTTCTAAAGACAAAAATTCGAATTATAGAGATTATTATATTTGGAATGAAAATGAAGAAAAATACAAGAATACAAGAATAATTTTTAAAGGTATAATGAAAAGTAATTGGGAATATAATAATAATACAAAAGATTATTTTTTTCATAGGTTTTATGATATTCAACCTGATTTGAATTATAAATGTCCTGATGTTTTATTAGAAATGATAAAAATTTTTGTTTATTGGAGAAAAAAAGGAGTAAATGGTTTTAGACTTGATGCAGTTCCTTACTTATGGAAAGAAGAAGGAACAAATTGTGAAAATTTACCTAAAACACATAATATAATAAAAATATTTAGAGCGGCTCTAGATTATTTAAAAGAAGGAACAGTTCTTATTGCAGAAGCAAATCAAATCCCTAAAGATGTTGTTGAATATTTCGGTAATTCTGACGAATGCCATACAGCATATCATTTTCCTGTTATGCCCATGATTTATTTAGCAATTGCTGAAAATGACGGGAATCATATTTTAAAAATGCTTTCAGAAAATATAACTCCAAATATTCCAAACGATTGTTCTTGGTTTGTTTTTTTAAGGTGTCATGATGAATTAACGCTTGAATTTGTAAGTGAGAAAGATAGAGAAAAAATGATTAAATATTATTTAAAAGATGAAAAATCTTTATTTAGAGAAGGAGAAGGTATTGCTGGAAGATTATATGATTTGATGGATAAAAATGTGGATAAAGTTTTACTCGCATACTCTGTTATGTTTTCACTTCCTGGAACTCCTATTAATTATTATGGAGATGAAATTGCTATGGAAAATGATGAAAAATTTTATTCTGAAAGTATTAAGCAAACCGGATATGCCGATTCAAGATTTTTAAATAGAGGCCCTTTTGATGAAGAAAAAATGAACCAAGCTCAAAATAATGATAATTCTGATAGTTATAAAATATTTAATGAGTTGAAGAAAATGATGGATTTTAAAAATAATTATGAAAATATTTTTATTCAAAATCCTGAATTAAAATTTGAAAACGGATTGTTAATCTCTACAAGAAAATATGAGGATAAAAAAGTAATTATAATAAATAATTTAGCTAACGAAGAAAGAAAGTTTGAAGATATTATTTTAAAACCTTATAAATATGAACTTAAAGTTAGTATGTTGGAAAACTAGCCAAAAAAACTTTTTAAAAACAAAAAAGATTAACATCTGAAATGATATTTTGTTTTTTATGGATCTATGTAAAAAAGTGTGGGTGAAAATTATTGATTGATAGTTGGTTTTTGAAAAAGTTATTGAAGTTTATACATAAA